>CBFGMW010000268.1:0-4688 GCA_965649925.1 uncultured Fluviicola sp. | reverse complement strand
AAGCCATCAGCTGGAAGGGTTGTTTTTGCGAAAGCATACTAAGATAATCAAAAAGGAGTTTTATGCTGCGGCGGGCTCGACAACCTTTTAGAACGAAATGAAAAGGTGGCTGAATGCTTGCGCAGTAGATACAGCATAGGCGCGGCGGAGTCGAAGCCCCTTTTCAATTTTAAATTAGAGTTTATGGATACACGTCAGGTAATTCAACAGTTGCTGGAAAAAAAGGCAGCTTTGAAGCAAGATATTTTCGAAGACACAAAAAGCCATTTCGAGCGTTTTAAAGAGCACATTACGGAAGAAGTAAAAGAGCTTCGCAAGTTGGTAAAGGATGAGCGTGTACGATTGAGTGTTGAAGTGAAGGGAGAATTCCAGATCCAGATCTATATTGGAAGTGATGTACTGGTTTTTCAGATGCACTCAAATGTTTTTCGTCTGCCCGATGAACACGCTTTGTGGAAAACCGATTACCTGAAAGAAGATGCCGAACGCGGTTATTTCGGAATTATCAACATTTATAATTTCCTGGCAGAATCCTATTTAAAGAACCGATTGAATGATGTAGGTTACCTGATCGGACGTATTTTCATCAATAAAGATGAAAATTACATGGTAGAAGGGAAGGGGCAATTAGGATTTTTGTTCCGTGATCTAACTCGGGAAAAGATCAATGACGCGATCATGAAACACATTATTCACGTATCATTTGTCTATGCTTTGGAGTTTGATTTGCTGACTCCGCCGTACGATTTAGTTTCGAAAGCCACTGTAATTCAGATGATAGAATTAAATGCAAAGGAATCAGTTCAAACCGGTAAACGTCTGGGCTTCAAATTTGAGGCAGAAGACAACGACTTTTTTTAAGAAAAATTGGTGCCGGGCCTTGTAAAAAGAAAAAATACGGCTATATTTGCACTCCGAAATTAAAAAACGGCCCATTCGTCTAGTGGTTAGGACGCCAGGTTTTCATCCTGGAAACAGGAGTTCGATTCTCCTATGGGCTGCAAGTTAATGTATAACTATTTATAAAGTAAAATGGCAAATCATAAGTCAGCTCAAAAAAGAATCCGTTCTAACGATGTTAAACGTGTCCGTAACAAATACCAGCATAAAACTACACGTAATGCTGTTCGTAAATTGCGTGCGTCTAAAGACAAGAAGGAAGCTCTTGAGTTATTGCCTGGCGTAACTTCTATGTTGGATAAGTTAGCGAAACGCAATATCATTCACAAGAACAAAGCTGCTAACCTAAAATCAGGTTTGGCAACGTTGGTGAACAAATTATAAGAGAAAGAAATTTCAAATGACTCAGGTCTTGTCAGTCCGCCCGAGGCGGATAGATGAGACCTTTTTTTGTTCTATCTTTCCAGCATGAATAAACGGTCGTTTATCATTGTCTTTCTATCCGTTTGGTGTAGTCTCATTGCCTATACTCAGTCACCTTATTTTCATTATTTCGAAGATTCAATCACGCCCGGATTTCGGATTTCCGGATCACTCGACTCAACCGATGTTTATTGTTCCCCTTTTGCGAGTAACAACATTCAATTTTTCCAGCCATCACTCCGAATAGTTTCTTTTGATCAGTTTAGTGCCTTACCCCGCGTAAACATACCTCGTAGGTTTTCAGCACTTCCGCATATCGGATTTTCTTACAGCATGGGTTCCAATACTCAGCAACTGGGAAAAATCTCCTACACACAAGCTGTAGACTCTATGAATTACCTGCAAATGGATTACCAGCGGCAATTGTCGAACGGATCTATGCGCAATCAGGAATTCCAGCGCAACCAGTTCGAACTTTCTTGGCTCAGAAGAGGAAAAGTCTATGCCCTTGAGTTCGATGTAAAGTTTCTGAACTTAAACCAGGGATTAAACGGTGGATTGCTCGACGATTCACTCCAATCTGATTTTGCCCAGATTTTCCAGGATGTAAAAAAGGAAAACGCTTCACAAAAATATACAGTTGCAGCAATCAAACTTGATAATTATTTCTCTTTTGTAGCAAACGATGATCTGAAAACCGGTCTCTTTTTCAATCCTTTTTTCAAAATCACGAATCGGCGTTATTCAGAAACCGATACGCTGGCTCAGATTTATGGTTTTACGAATTACCATGCCGACTCAACTTCTGATTTTTGGCAAAAAGGAGAAGTTGGAGCAAGTGGCGGATACTTTTTTCATACCGAACAGCTGGCATTTAACGCTGGAATTCGGACTCATTACTGGGATTACGACAACGCTTTGGTTCACAACGACACGCTGGAATTTTCAGTTGTTGGAGATTTGATTGTTGACTTAAAATCGGGTTGGGAATGGAAAAACAGTGCCCGAATAAACGTTCTTGGGGCTTTAGGTGAATTCCAGGTAACCTCAAACCTCAATAAATCTTTTGAAAACTTTGCTATTCGTTTGAATGGTTCTGCCGGAAGACGTTATCCCCAAAATTACCAGCGTGCTTATTACGGGAACACGGTTCAGTATTCGTGGACAGACAAAGTACAGGAAACCTTCGTTGATGCAAAAGGATCGGTCAAAATCAATCTGAATAAACAATCTGTTTCTGTTTTCGGTGGGTTTCAGCAGCATTTCAATATGCCGCTGTTCCTCGATGGAAGATGGAGACAAGATACAATCACTTCTTTATCTCTGGCGAATGTCGGTGGAGGTTTTGATTTGAGCTGGGGAAAATTCCTCTTCCAGCCAAAAGCCACGTTTCAATTTGCTACGGTTTCAATTGTTCCCAATGCTATTATCCAGGCCAGGATTGCTTATAACGGAACTGTTTTCAAAGGAAAAAGACTGCGCAATGTTACAGGAGTTGACCTGGGTTATTCAACCGGTTATCGCTTAATGACCTATATTCCGATGATGGACACTTACACGTTCAATTCCGGAAATTCGAATTTTGAAGCCATGCCGAAGATTCATTTCTTTACCCAGTTCGATTTGGGTTTCTTCAGATGGTTTATCCGTGTTGAAAATATCGAACAAACATTCCTGAAAGCAAAGAACCAGGAATCTGTTGGTTATCCTGTGCTGCCTTTGCAGATTCGTTTCGGTGTTTCATGGGACCTGTTTAATTAATTGATAATTCAGAAGGTAGAAGGCTAAAACCTGAAGGTGATTTCGTTTGATTGCCCTTTTTGTTTTTCACGTTTGCCTGTTGATTTTTTTTGACTGCACTAACGTTTGTCTTTATCAAAAGCTGCGCTTTTTCTTATCTTTGCGCAAAATCTATTAGAATGGGATTATTAGAAAATAAAGTGGTTTTGATTACGGGAGCTTCTCGTGGTATCGGAAAATCAATTGCTGAAGAGTGTGTGAAACAAGGAGCTACAGTAGCTTTTACTTACTTGTCTTCTGAAGAAAAAGCAAAAGCATTGGAAGCTGAATTGTCTGCAAACGGTGGAACAGCCAAAGGTTTTAAATCAGATGCTGGAAATTTTGACGAAGCTCAAAAATTGGTTGATGACGTAGTTGCCGCTTTCGGAACAATTGATGTTTTGGTAAACAACGCCGGTATTACACGTGATACTTTGTTGATGAGAATGACTGAACAGCAGTGGGATGAAGTAATCAATACAAACTTGAAATCTGCATTCAACTTAACGAAAGCTGTTCAGCGACCAATGTTGAAAGCTCGTTCCGGATCAATTATCAATATGTCTTCTGTAGTTGGTGTGAGCGGAAACGCAGGACAATCGAACTACGCAGCTTCTAAAGCCGGTTTGATCGGTTTCACGAAATCAGTTGCCCAGGAATTAGGTTCAAGAAATATTCGCTGCAACGCAATTGCTCCGGGTTTCATTGAAACAGAAATGACAGCTGCATTGGATCAGAAAGTGGTTGATGAATGGAGAAATGCAATTCCATTGAAAAGAGGTGGTTCACCACTAGATGTGGCAAACGCAACAGTTTTCTTAGCTTCAGATATGTCTACTTACATTACGGGACAAACACTTCACGTTTGTGGTGGAATGTTGATGTAATCAGAAAATAATATTTTATGGAAAAGTCAACTTTAGGGTTGGCTTTTTTTTGTGAACATTATCCTCCCCCTCGATCCCCCTCCAAAGGGGGAAGTCAGAAAAGACTCCTACTAATAAAAATCCTTCGAATAAAATGATGAGTTTAAAGCAGTCGAAACTTCGAAGTGTTTTTGAAATCTCCCCCTTTGGAGGGGGATTAAGGGGGAGGACAGTAATTAGTAAAGCATAAAAAGACTCGCCGGAATTACCAGCGAGCCTTTCATATATTATGTAGTAGAGATTGGAACCTCGCGAAAAAAACATTTTCAATAATTCCACCCGCCGTAAACGACGGATGGGGACTATGAGAAAAAAAAATATAAAAGATTTAAGTGGCTATTTCTTAAAACTTGAAAAAAGCCTGCAATTGATTTCCGTCAATCAATGCTCCCTGAGTTGCTGTAGCTGTTGCCGGATCAATTCTGTAAACATGTGCCGTAGAACCGTTGTTGATGGATGCATACACTTTTCCGTCTTCTACTAAGAACGGTGTAAAGTATTGGCCTCCGTGCAGCGGAACGTCGTTTACAATCGTGAAATTCTGTGAGTATAAGTCGATTACAGCTAATTTACAAATAGGGTTATCTACAGAGAAGGCTCCCCACATTGTTCCGTCGTTTCCTGTAGTAACTACGCGTGCAAGTATTTTTCCGTTTGCTA
>CBFGMW010000267.1:0-4701 GCA_965649925.1 uncultured Fluviicola sp. | reverse complement strand
GACAGGGAAAGAAGAACGCTGAGATAGTTCTCGCTGTGCTTTTGGCGAAGACTTTAGCATTTCTCCCGCGGACGAGCGCGGATGATCGCAGAGGTTAATGATAGAGTGTTTGATGGAACGCAGAAATCTTCTCGAGTTTTTTTGATAAAGAAATTTTATTGAAGTCCATTAACCTTACGGAAGATGTTCGCTTTTAGATAATCTGTATTGAAATTGACCAGTATTCCAAGTTTTAATCCGGAAAGTTTTAGGTAACTGATCAATTGTTTGTGATGGACGCTGTTCAATACCTCAACAGATTTGATTTCAATGATAATTCTACCCTCAACCAACAAATCCAATCGGTAGGCATCTGCCCACACCGCATCTTTATAGTTCAGATCAAGTTTAACCTGAGATTCAACTTTTAATCCACGTGATTTCAGTTCATGTTTTAATGCAAATTCATAAGATGATTCCAGGAGTCCCGGCCCAAGAGTAAAGTAAACTTCATAGATCGCCGATCTTATGTGGAAGCTAATTTGATTTTCTGTCATACTTAAATTTCATGTGAAGAAATTTGAAATCCAAGAGATCAGACCGTTTGATTTTCAGTATTATTTCCTTATATTCTAATATAAAGAGGATGCTTTTGCGCACTCAAATATCCTTTTTTCTTTCCGCGCACGTCTGCGGGAGATGATTCTCGATTCGCAAAGTGGTGAGATTTAATGAGTCTCGATTTTTTTGGTCTTAGAAGGTTTGGGATGAATAACACCGGCTTCGTTGATCAGGCATTTATCGCCTACCATTTTGAGTTTTAGTGTCACATTGAATGTGTTCCATTCTTTTCCGATCAACACTGCTTCTCCTGTTTTGGAACTAAAGGTTGAAATCATAAATCCTTCTTCCGGGTAATCCTGTGCATTCACGATCGGATCAAAGTCCAGGCCCAATTCGGGATCAGTTTTCAGCGCATCATCCTGCATTTTCAGATAGGTATCTTTGAATTCTTCGGTTAGTAACTCGTTTGCATTAATCCACTCCATAGTCTCTAAACGCGAAACACGTTTGTTCTGCAACTCGACGTAACTGTTTAAGAACTGTGTTGCAACAAGAGTATCCTCATTTTTGAACGCAGGTGTTTCTGTGGTTTTTGATTTTTCCAGTTTGGGTGATCCGCAAGCGAAAAGTATGAGCAGGATTGGAAGATAGTTTTTCATTGTTTGAATTTTAGTAGGAAAGTACGGAAAAAATGATGATCGGATTTATTTATACAAACTGAATTCTGAGAAAGGTACTTTCCCGAAATCTTTTTCAGTGAGTACGGTTTCTGTTGTAAGGCTTTCATCCTCCTCCAGCGCATCAAAGGTTCCGCTGTCATCTGAACTAAGATACCAGTCTTTCTTTTTCGGATTGTATTTAAACGAAACTGTTCTGTACCATCTAAGACGTGTTCCACCATAAAACTCTACTGAGAACATTCCGTCTTCAAGTATCAGACCGGCGAATGCATCTCTGAAATTCGCATCGTACATATAAGGGTAAACAACGTTCTCATTCTGGCTTTCTAACCGGTAGCTTCCGTCTTTCTTACCAAGCAGCAAACAAAACTTACGACTCAACGGATGGTCCTGGGTTGAAAGTGAATCTTCACGGTTGGGGACCAGTACCAGAATAGCATCGATGCGGGAATCCAGGTTCAGATTTCCCTCCATTACTGTATGAATGGAATATCCTTTGGGAACATGCGGTTTGAATTTCTCCAATGTCAGACTATCCTGGGCACTGACAAAAACTGTGGCTGTCAGAAAGTATAGTGCAAGATAGAAATTACGTATTCTCATAGTCTAAAGATTAGTTCATAGACATATATGCTACCAAAAGAACTATTTCCCCAATAAAGATACCTACTCCAATACGCGCTAATCTTTGACCTTTCAAAACTAAGCGATACGAAGAATCGAGATAATCCTGCGGAGATCTTTTATAGCTTTCCAAAGCATCTGTTGCTTGCTGAAGGCTAATCCGAACTAACACAAGGCCTAAAAGTCCTCCAAGAATACAAAAAATCAAACCCCAAAAACCTTTGGAATAAATACTTGTATCATTCACCAAGTCTTTTTTAGCAATTACTTCCCCTGTTTGAGAAAACTCAAATTGATCCAGAACTTGATTCTTTTCCATACTTGATAGTCGTTTTTATTTAAGGGAGAACTTAATGTCCTCCCCCTTAATCCCCCCTGTCTGACTGCAAACAGGCAGGCTCCAAAGGGGGAGATTTCAATCATTTTTCAAGATAACATATTTTTGTTACAACCTAAAACAAAGTCGGTTGTTCCGGATCATCATCACCATCAGGTTTTGTTAAATCCCATTCTATGGTTGTTTCGCCGTCATCAGAATCGTCGTTGTCGTCGTCTTCCGAATTTGTGATTTCCAGCGGGATTTCTTCCGGCCACGGTTCTGTTCCTTCGATCGGATGTGTGAGCACAATTTCTTTTACTTTCAGCTTCGTGAGCTGATTCCCCTGTGCTTTCATTCCTTTCACATCAATGAACGGCGCCAATGCCACCTCGTTATCTGGCAGGTTCTTGGTTTCTTTCAGCAATTTGTTGTAAACAATGCGCACCATTGGCTCTTTGGCCGTAGAAACACAATCGAGGTATGAACCGTCGGTTTCGGAAATGTAGGAAACACGCTTGTCGGAAGTGATCTCACACGTAAAGCGCTTCACGTAATGCAGTTCTTTCTCGCCATCAAAATAAACTGCGGAGATAGGACGGTCCGGAACCCATTTTTCGATGTGAATCATGTCTTCATCGAAATGGCTTGCCAGGTCAAAAGTGGATAAGCGGTAATCGCCGTTCTTATATAATGTCAGTATGCGGTCTTCGCCTTTGAATGAACCGAGGAACTTGCCTCTTCCCTCGTCGTTTAAACGACCAACAACGGTATCGTACCAAATCTTGCGCGAAGCCAGCGTAGAACCGCCTACTTCTTTCTGCGTGATCTTCTGCACAATTTCTTTCGTTACCCGGTTTCCGGCAGACTGACGGCCTTTGATCAGCAAATCTCCCAAGTCGATATCGAAGCGCAGGCGTTTCAAATGCGGTCGCGGACGAAGCATTACTGTAACCACTTCGCGTTCACCATTCGGATGCACGGAGAAGTACAGCAATTTGGAACCTTTAATTCCGCGGGAAAGATCATATTCCGTATCTCTTGTTACCGAGTTTACAAAGAAACGCTTCATCATGGTGGAACCGCCGGCCCCATCCTGGTACATCACGTGATAGATTGTTCGCTTGTCGCCCTTTTTCCAAACGTCGGCATGTACAATTCCCTTGCCCACAAATTTCTTCTCGGAGACTTTGGTAACAATGAATTTCCCGGTGTCGAAGAAAACAATTACGTCGTCGATCTCAGAACAATCGTTTACTGCTTCGGTTTTCTTTAATCCCCAGCCAATGAATCCTTCTTCAATGTCTACATATAGTTTGCGATTGGCGATAATGACTTTGGAAGCAGTGATATTGTCGAACACTTTCATTTCGG
Organism: uncultured Fluviicola sp.; assembly: GCA_965649925.1. Classification (GTDB taxonomy): domain Bacteria; phylum Bacteroidota; class Bacteroidia; order Flavobacteriales_D; family Crocinitomicaceae; genus Fluviicola. The sequence goes on along the minus strand of CBFGMW010000267.1, from coordinate 1,164 downwards.
TACGACGTTCTTTCCCTGCTCCGAATCGTTTTTTGAGGTCTTTGAAATAGTCTACCGCGTATTCGATCAAATTTGCCAGATGAACTTTTACTTCTTCCATTTCGGCTTCCAGTTTGGCGATGAAATCATCTGCCTTGTCGGAATCGAAACGAGTGATGCGGATCATTGGGATCTGTGTCAGTTTCTGTAAATCTTCGTCAACTATTTCGCGTACAAATTGCTTTTTGAATTTATCAAAGCGTTTGTACATGTATGCGTAAAGTCCTTCTTTATCTGAATAATGCTTGAAATCGATGTACATTTCTTCACGAATGAAGATTTTCTCCAGCGTAGAGAAATGCCATTGCGATTCCAGCTCTGCCAAACGAATTTCCAATTCCCGTTTTAGTAGGTCGACAGTATTGTTGGTATTCGTTTTCAGAATTTCGGTTACTCCCATGAAACGCGGAGTATCGCCGTCAATTACCGATGCATTCGGTGAAATGGAGACTTCGCAATCTGTAAATGCATAGAGCGCATCGATGGTTTTATCAGGAGAAACTCCGGGAGCCAGGTGAATAACAATCTCAGCATCTGCTGCCGTATTGTCTTCGATCTTTTTGACTTTAATTTTCCCTTTATCGTTGGCTTTAATCACACTTTCAATCAAGGACGAAGTGGTACAGCCAAATGGAATTTCATTAATCATCAAAGTCTTGTTATCGACCTTTTTGATTTTTGCACGAACACGCACTTTTCCTCCGCGCAATCCGTCGTTGTAATTGGTGAAATCTGCCATTCCTCCGTTCAGGAAGTCGGGGAAGATTTCTACTTTTTTACCGCGTAAATGGTTAATCGACTGATCGATCAATTCGATGAAGTTATGCGGCAGGATCTTACATGCCATACCAACGGCAATTCCTTCAGCTCCTTGTGCAAGAAGAATCGGGAATTTTACCGGCAGGTTATCGGGTTCTTTATTTCTACCATCATAACTTTGCAGCCATTTGGTTGTTTTTGGGTTGAAGACTACGTGGCTTGCAAACTTTGACAAACGTGCCTCGATATAACGCGGGGCTGCTGCACCGTCGCCGGTGAGTGTATTTCCCCAGTTTCCCTGCATATCGATCAGCAATTCTTTTTGTCCAAGCTGAACCAGCGCATCACCGATAGAAGCATCACCAT
>CBFGMW010000266.1:0-4709 GCA_965649925.1 uncultured Fluviicola sp. | reverse complement strand
AGAACCATTTCCGGAAACTGTTGAAGTGGTTCCAATGGTTAATGTTCCGGCATCCGCAAGTGTAGAAAGTTTTGTGGTAGTAAGTTGCCCGGCATTTGTAACGCCTGTGGAACCGGATAATTCAATTCCGCCATTTGCATGAAGTAAACCGCCGGCTGTAACAGAAACTGTTGCGCCATTGGAAAATAAAATTTGTCCGAACGATTGAGCAGGAAAGTAAATGCTCACGAGGAGCATAGCACGTAGTAGTTTCATATTAGTCCAGCAGTATTTAACAGGTTATGAAAGTATGATAACCCCTTCAAGACGCTATTTTGTGAAAAATAGTTGCCTCAGGCTAATGAAAATAGTAAATTTCAACAAGAGTGTTGGTTTAGGGAAGTGAAAGGGCATAAAAAAAAGGCTCGCCGGCAAACGAACCTTTTCACAAACCAAAAACCAAAGACAATCAAATGCAAGTCAAACAAATCATGCGGGCTTGCACTTGAATGTAGTTTAGAAAACTATTTTTCCCACGTCTCAAAAATACGGATAGTTAACAGCTGAATTGTTAGTAAAAAAACAAACCCTATCTTTGAATGAACATTTTGTGTGTATTGCCTAATTTTTATATCCTATCTTGTGAGAACCATATCTGAAGCTATGAATGAGGTGAAACGATTATTCGATTTACCTGACTACCAACAAAGAAACTTCCCGAAGGAAGAAATGTTTGTATCTAAAATCAATGGAGAGTGGGTTCCCATATCGACCAATGATTTTGTACAGAAGGCATTTGTACTCTCGCAAGGCTTGGTTGGGTTGGGTGTAAAACAGGGAGACTGTATAGGATTAGTCTCTAACAACAGAATTGAATGGAATTTGATGGATATCGCAATCCAGCAGGTCGGGGCTATTGTTGTTCCGATTTATCCGAATATTTCCGATTCTGACTATGTCTATATTTTCAATGATGCACAATTGAAATATGCATTTGTCGGTTCGCAGGATCTGTACGACAGAATTAATGCAAAGAAAGACCAGATTCCGTGTTTGGTTGATTTGTTTTGTTTCTCGAAAATAGACGGTTTGAAACATTACGAGGATATTTTACCGCTTGGCGAAAATGTAGACCCTTCGCAAATCAGAGCTCTGAAGGCAAATGTGCGTAATGAAGATCTTGCAACAATTATTTATACGTCAGGAACAACTGGTAATCCGAAAGGAGTTATGCTCTCGCACAATAATTTGTTGTCGAATGTTTTTGCCTGTTCTACAATCATTCCGGCCGATGAACATTCACGGGTTTTGACCTTTCTACCGATTTGTCATGTCTATGAGCGAATGTTACACTACTTATATATGTATGTAGGCGCGAGTATTTATTTCGCAGAATCAATGGATACGATCGGTGACGATATCCGGGCGGTGAAACCGCACGTATTTACTGCTGTTCCGCGATTACTGGAAAAAGTGTTCGACCGGATTATGGCGAAAGGAGACGAGTTACGCGGAATTAAACGCAAGTTGTTTTTCTGGGCAGTTTCGCTTGCGGAAAAATATGAGATTAACGGAAATTCCTTTTGGTATAGAATAAAATTGAAAATTGCCCGTAAACTGGTTTTTTCAAAATGGCAGGAAGCCCTTGGGGGAGAAGTTAAAGCGATTGCCTCGGGATCTGCAGCTTTACAGCCGCGATTAGCACGAATCTTTATCGCTGCCGGAATCAATATTCTCGAAGGTTACGGCTTGTCTGAAACCTCACCTGTGATTTCGGTGAACGATCTAAAAAGAGGTGTGAGTATCGGGACAGTTGGGCCGATAATCGGAAATGTGAAAGTGAAAATTGCTGAAGACGGTGAAATTCTGGTGAAAGGACCAAGTGTCATGATGGGATATTACAATTTGCCTGATAAAACTGCTGAAGTTATTGATGCGCAAGGCTGGTTCCATACAGGAGATATTGGTGAAATGGTGGATGATTTTTTCCTGAAGATCACCGATCGAAAAAAGGAAATCTTCAAAACATCGGGTGGAAAATACATTGTTCCGCAAGCCATGGAGAACAAGTTTAAAGAATCACGATTCATTGAACAAATGATGGTGATCGGCGAAGGAGAAAAATACCCTGCTGCTCTGATTGTTCCTTCATTCCCGTTTTTGAAAGAGTGGGCAGTAAGAAAAGGTTTCGACTTCTCGAACTTAACCAATGCAGAGCTGATCAAACAACCGGAGATTATTGCACGCATTCATGAAGAAGTAGAAGAGATTAATAAATTCTACGGCAATTGGGAGAAAATCAAACAATTCAGGCTCATGGATCACGAATGGGGAATTGAAACCGGTGAGCTTACTCCAACATTAAAATTGAAACGAAAGATTATCATGGAGAAGTATAAGGCTGAGGTGAAGAGTTGTTTTCCTGCGGAAGAGAATGCATAGCATTCGATGAGGAAAAAGCGTTAGCTTTTGGGAATACTTCTTGATGCCAGAAGGCTCGTGACATTTGATCAGGAATGGAAATGGAGAATTACGAATTATTTGTAATTACTCACTTGTCATTAGTAATTAAATAGAGTCTTTCGTCTTCTCCATCATCTGCGCTAAAAAGTCACGTGCCCGGAATAATTGTGCTTTTACAGTTCCTAACGGGAGGTTCAATTCGTCTGCTATTTCTTCGTAACTCAATTCTTCGAAATAACGTTTCTCAACCAATTCTCGGTAACGTGGTTTTAGCTGGCTCACTAAATTCCGCATGTGTTTTACCTTCTGGTTGTGAACCATGTGTTCTTCCGGATCCAGTGTGTTTGATTTTGCATCAATACGGATACTTTCACCGTCATCGTTGGTGTAACCCGTATCCATAGAAGTAAGTTTTACACGCTTCTTACGGATAAAATCGATACAGTTGTTTGAAGCAATTTTAAAGAGCCAGGTAGAAAATGCAAAACTCGGGGAATATTGATCCAGGCGGCTGAAAGCTTTTCCAAATGCTTCAATAGTCAAATCATCAGCATCGTCAGCATTGCGCACCATTTTCATCATCATGAAATAAATAGATTCCCGGTAGCGCTCCATTAATGAGGCATAAGCAGCTTGATCGCCTAGGCGTGCCTGATCTACTAATACTAAATCAGCTTTCGCTTTGTCCGACAAATGCTCGCTCGTTATTTCCATTGGGCGTTCCTTTTTTGCAATGTTGAGTAATAGAACAACGGCAGGTAGATCACGTAGAGCAGATCTAAAATTGGCAGCAGCGCTACAAATCCGTTTCCTTTGAGTTTATTGAAACATTTACCCAAAAGCCACCATTTTATGGCCAATACCAATGTGAATCCCGCCAGTGCATGTATCCACCACTGTACTTTCGTTACCAAAATAACGAAGGAAATCAGCAGGATAATGGTAGTGAGCGGATAGATTCCTAACATTCCTTTTTTAATAACCGAATATCTCGAGGAAGTACTGTAGTGACGACGTTTCTGAATCACCAATGTTTCCCATGTTTTTTTGCTTTCGCTGTACATGAAACTTTCCGGATGAATCTGAATGGCATAATTGCGTTTTTTTGCTGCTTCCTGCACGAACAGATCATCATCGCCGCTTGGTAAGGAATAGTGCGATTTGAATCCGCTCACGGAGTTGAACACCGTTTTGGTGTAAGCCATGTTTCTCCCAACTCCCATGTACGGCAACCTATTCAGCGCCATCGAGAGATAATGGATTGCGATCATGATCGTGTCGAAACGAACCAGCTGATTCAAAAATCCTTTTTCGGTTTGGTAAGGACCAACACCCAAAACCAATTCTGATTTCTCAGTAAAAGTTCCAGCCATGTGGCGCAGCCAGTTTTCACTTGCCGGACTACAATCAGCATCCGTTAAAACCAGGTGTTCGTATTTTGCTTTCTTAATTCCTAAGGTAAGAGGTAGTTTTTTGCTTGCTTTCAAATGCTTGCTTTTTTCCACTTCCATTACCTCTAAATGCTTGTATTCTCTTCGCAAAGCATCAAGCAAATATTTCGAATCGTCGATAGACTGATGATTTACCACTACTACTTCAAATGGGGCGGGGTAGTTCTGATTTAACAGCTTAGGTAAATTCTCAAATAAATTATCTGCCTCATTACGTGCCGCAACAACTATTGAAACAGGAGGGAATTCTGTTGGAAGAGGTTTTGTTTTGAAAAACGCCAGTCTGCCAAAAAATAAGGACGAGTACAGGACCTGGAAAAACACCATGCTGCAGAAGATCCAAAAAACTACGGCGGTGACGGGGTTCGAAAAATCCGGTATTATTTGCATCTTCATTCAATCAGAGCACAAAGATGGGGCGCTTTCTGAAATACAGCTATCTTTGCACCGGTTATTTTTCAACACAATTATGCACTTTGAACTTTCACACACTGATTCTCAATCTAAAGCACGCGCAGGATTAATTCATACAGATCACGGAACTATTGAAACTCCCATCTTTATGCCTGTCGGAACACAAGGTTCTGTAAAAGGTGTTCATCAGCAGGAATTACGTGATGAGGTGGAGGCTCAGATTATTTTGGGAAACACCTTTCACTTGTATTTACGTCCGGGATTGGAAGTGATTCAAGGCGCCGGAGGATTACATCAGTTTATTGGCTGGGAACGACCAATGTTAACAGATAGCGGCGGTTACCAGGTATATTCTTTGGCGAAAAGTCGGAAAATTACGGAAGAAGGAGTGCGTTTTCAATC
>CBFGMW010000265.1:0-4711 GCA_965649925.1 uncultured Fluviicola sp. | reverse complement strand
GTTGAATGAACTTGCTGATAAACAGATTCTTTTGGTTGCTTGTATGGATGTTGACAAGGCTTTTGATCAAATATTCAGGACGCATCAAAAAATTACAACAGCGGGTGGAATCGTTCAGCGAAAATCACGCATTTTGGCCATTTACCGACTGGGGAAATGGGATTTTCCGAAAGGTAAACTGGAGGCAGGTGAGATTCCGGAAATAGCAGCTTACAGAGAAATTGAAGAAGAATGTGGTATTCATGGTCACGTTTTATTGAATAAAATTTGTGAAACCTATCACACATATGAGGAAAAAGGCAAAAAAATACTGAAAAGAAATCATTGGTTCCAGTTCGTGTATTCTGGACCAAAGAAACTGGTGCCTCAGACCGAAGAAGATATCAGTGAGGCACGCTGGTTGAAAAAGAGTAAATTGAAACAATTCGAAGCCAATACGTATGCTTCCATCTTAAGTGTATTGAAAGACTGGGAAAAAAAGTTTGGCTAATTTTTTGTTAATGGCACAACGAATATGAAAAAGCTTCGTATTCTTGTAAAGTAAAAACGTAAAAACTATGAAAGCAATATTTGTATTAGCATGTTCATTTTTAGCTTTGGGTTCATTTGCTCAAACTGAAACAAAAACAAAAGAGCCTAAGTCAACAGAATCAAAAGAAGTTAAGGCCGAGAAACCGGTAGTTGTTTTTAAAACATTGGTTATCGAACGAATGGAGATTCCTTACGATTCTCAGGAGACTTTTGATTTTGAATTCAAAAACAACGGTAAAGAACCATTAATGATCACTGACGTTCGCGCATCTTGTGGTTGTACAACTCCTCAAAAACCAACTGAAGCAATTCAAAAAGGAAAATCAGATAAAATTGTTGTAAAGTATGACACAAAACGTGTTGGTGAGTTTACAAAAACAATCACAGTTACAACAAACGTATCAACAGAGCCAATTATCTTAACGATCAAAGGAAAAGTATTGCCTCAAACAACTCAGGAAACACCTGCTGAAGAGCACGTTCACTAAGAGTTTATAAAATATTGAAATGAAAGGTTTCTGCTTTGTGCAGAGGCCTTTTTTTTGTTGATGCATGTCAACTCTAAAAGTGTTGGATTATGAAAATGAATATAAAAGTACTTGTCGTAGTAGCGCTTGTGGTGGTGGCCATCTTTCTTTTGTATGCCGGGACGAAATCGACATTTTATATTTCGGATATATCTGTTGGGGGAAAGGAAAGGTAACACGATTGTGTTGCATACGGCTGATTAACAGTTAAATAAATGGTATGATCATTTTAAGTCGTGCCTTGATTTTTTTTGTTGCTACAAGTTTCTGAAATTCAATTAATTGTGAATTAAGATGAGCGATTTTGCCGATTGTTGGAAATGTTAAATTTTTAGTTAGTCGTAATTCGTTGTTAAAAGACGTTAACTTTATCCCACTGTAAGTTTAGTTTGACGCCACTAATGAAACACCAGCTAAATACCACTTTACAATTCACCGTCCTTTTTAAGAGAATTTTCTTGATCAGTTTTGTATGTAGTGTTTCTTCCTTTTCATACGCTCAGCAGCAATTTATTCGGTTTGGAACAACAGTAGTATCTACAGGGATTTCCGGTGGCATACAGCCAAACTACAGGCTAGGAGCAGGCAGTAACTTTTTGTTTGGGTCTCTGGATCAGCAGATTACAGTTAAAGGACTTCCGTTTCAGTTTACCGGGCGCTTGTCGAACGAACCTTATTTGTCGGGAAGAGCAAGTTATTTCAGATTGTCGTACCAGGGCAGAAGTTACCAGCGAACAAACCTGGATTCTCTTCAGGCAAAAATTGGCAGGCTTGAGGTAGAGAAACTCAAAAAACTCGAAGGGATTTATGCTTTGGAAGGAAAATTGAGTTACCTGAAATACCTCGACACAGAATATCCTAAATCAGATTCGTTGCCACTTCCGCAATTACCGGGATTGGATTCTTTGCTTCCCGGATTTTCTTTCCCGGGCACAGATGTGAATTTAGAACAGCCGGAAATATCTCAACCCACCATTCCTTCGGCACCATCTTTCCCAATGCCATCTTTGCCGGATACAGCAAACCTTTCAGAACTTGACAGACTTCTGGCACTGGCCGATTTTGCATTAAAAGTTAAGAATCTGGAAGTACAGTCTTTAGACCAGTCGATCCAATTATTGAAGAAATCGTATGCTGATCTTTCGCTGCAGAAATACACCAGTTTACTCAATGGAATTACAAAATTCGATGTTGGGTTGTGTGGTTTATCGGGCTCACACTTATCTTCGAATGCCCTTCCTATCCAGGGAATCAGAATTCGTGGAAAATATGGTAAATGGACTTACGGATTAGCTGCCGGATTAACCATTCCGAATAAAGTTTACTCTAATCTGGCGCTTGATCAGGTGTTGAATAACACGGCAAATGTTTTCAATTACTCGAACTTTTACCAGGTAAACACCGTTCGTCTAGCAAGTGCTGTTTCAGCAGAATATGGTGATGCGGGCCGGAACTCAGTATTTATAGAAGATTTTTACACTGGGGCATCCTATGAGAAATTCAAACGTGTTTCTTCATCCGGAATTTCAAATGCTACCAATATTGGCGCTTATATAACTCCGAAATTTGCTAAGAACTTGACGCTTTCAGGAACGTTAGGGTTTTCTATCAATAAAGAAGACACAACTGATTATCCGGTTTCAGACCAGTTGGCAACATCCGGACAGCTGCAATACCGATTTGTGCGTGCTCGGGGTGAATTCAATACCAAATTCAAAAATATTGGTGCCGGGTACAACGGATTTGCTCAGGGAATTTACCTAAGTGGTGTCCGTCATATTGAAAGCTCTTACCAGCAGTCGCTCTTGAACCGCTTGGTTGTAAAAGTGACCGGTTCCCGCGACGATTTTTCGAACCAGGACAGCGTAGTCAGAACCTCATTTATAAACCAGGGGACTTTAGATCTGACGTGTAAAGTTGGAAAACGATCGGTGGTTTACAGTTCGGGAACACTGCTTCAAACGGATGTCACAGTATCCGGTCAGTACAGTTACCAGCTGCGTTTCGGGTTCCATTTGGAAAAGCAATTCAAAGAAGTTAGCTGGAGCAATGCATTGGAAAGTTCTTACACGCGTATCCTGGGAGTAGATTCCAACCAGGTTTTATCTCAGATCAGTTTCAAATCAGGAATTCAGATGGAACACTGGGGGTATTCCTTGAAAGGAACGCTCCAGGAATTTAGCGGATTGAATCGTATTTACGGACGAAACATCATCATTCAACCGGAAATTGGGTACAACTACGCGATGTCTGTCTTTAGCATTTCCGGACAGTATTTGATCAGCGAACAATTCGGCGAGGACTTTGGATTTGGTCTGAACTGGTCATTCAAACCAAGTGAATTCTTCCAATGGAAAGTTTCAGCCCAGCGCTGGTTAGCATCAGAAACAACCTTCTTTCTGACCGACCCCGATTTTTCCTATTCGCCCTATTACGGCACTATACAAATGATCTTAACATTAAAACATAAATAAGCATGAGAAAATTAATCCTAATCAGTCTGGTTTTTCTGACACACTTTGCGTTCGGGCAGTATTCGGGAACACCGCTGATGCTTTCCTTACCAATGGACCAGGACACGATTGAGGAAGACGAGCCTGTTTTTGTCTGGCAGACCACGCTGAGCAATGTGCAGAACGATCCGCGTTTAAACGTGCAGCTTGCAGTAGTCAAAATGGAAGAAGACCAAACCCAGACCGAAGCGATGGTTGAAAACACCCCGGTATTCATTCGCCAGAATCTGCTTTCCACTTCATTAAATTATTCAAGCATAGACCATGAACTGGAAGAAGGAGTTTGGTATGCGTGGCAGGTAGTTTTATTCTACAATGGAGTTCAGGTACAGCAAAGTGAGGTTTGGAAGTTTATTAAGACGCCGGATATTGAGCCGGTTCATTCTTATTACACGCTAAAAACAAAAGCCGATAACAGTATTATTGAATTCTCATCCGATGAACTTTTTTATACAACTAATGAGTATGGCGATTTTAAGCTTGCAGCTGTAATTAGCGGAAAAGGAATTGAAGACCAGACAATCTATTTTGAGGAGTTAGAGCTTTCATCCGAGAATACGTCGGGTAAGAGCTTTCAGGGACGGGAAGCCCGCTTTTTCCGATGTGATTTGTCGGAGTTGGATTTAAAGAAAGGAACATATCGCATTGACTGGGCGGCTAATAATCAACGACGCTTTATCTCTTTAGTTAAGAAAATATGAAGTATTCGTTGATTTTTGTTTTGGCATTGTGTTCCTGTTCCAGATTGAGCCTGGAAGATTACAGTGCTTATCGTTCTGCGAATGATCAGAAGTACCAGGCAGCTATTACTCAGGATAAAACTGAATACAAGGTGAGTTATGTTCCTATTGAAGAGCTGGTTGTCCTGAACAGTACTGATTTTCCGAAAAAAGAACTTAAAAAGGAATACAAAGAAATGAAAGCTGTTGAGGCCAGCAGTTTTAAATTACGGATTGCACGCGATAATCAGACAGCAGCCAATAGACAATTGCAAAAAGAATTAATGGAATACCTGGCTGTTGATTTTAAGAAAGATGTTGTTGCCATTACTAATTCAGGAGATTCACTTCATTGCAGTCATTTCTTATTCATTGCGAATGGAGGAATGGGCACTGCCGAATTATTTGAAATCGATATCCC
>CBFGMW010000264.1:0-4719 GCA_965649925.1 uncultured Fluviicola sp. | reverse complement strand
AATAATTGAAAATGAGCTTCTTCTTCCCGCGCGGCTTCGAAAAGAAATTGTGTGGCCGTAACATTCACAAGCATGCATTCTTCCGGATGCTCTTCACAGTAATCGACATTTGTAATTGCCGCAGTATGAATAATTGCTGTAGGTTTTACTTTCCGTAGCATGGATTGCACCTCATTTTCTGTCGAAATATCCAAAGGCAAATAATTGCTGTTCGGACAGTTTGTATTTCGATTTTCTCCTTTACTCGTTGCAACAAACTCAATATTGTGTTTCAAGCAACGCTGAACTACTTTTTGTCCAAGAAGCCCGTTAGAACCGGTGATCAGGATTTTCATATTACAATTCCCAGATAGATCTTTTTTTCGACGAAATATTAAAATAATGTTTGTGCTCAAGAATCCATGCCATGATGAGGTATGGAATCAGCGGAGAGCCTAATCCGATAACTGTAGCATAGATAAACCCTAAGCGCACTTTATTCGACTGAATACCAAGCTTCGATGCCCACCAATCGCAAACACCATAGGAACGCATTTCAAAGAAAAAGGCTATTTTTTGAAGAGTTCGTTTCATTATTTTGCCAATTATTTTTTGACGAACGTAAATTTCTCCAATTGCAGGAATTCATCTTTGCTCTTAGAATTCTTGATTTGTTCACGTAAAGTCTCAGAAGAGTTGACAGCATCAATTCCACCGTCAAGCAGTGAAATATCTGCAATTACAAGCGTTTTTTTGTCTTTTAACTCAAACTGGTACAAGTAGTATAAATCTTCATCGGAAGGTTTCAGATACATTACATTCAATCCATCAATACGGGTTTGGTACATAACCAGGTCATCTGTTTCTAAAGCGTACATTTCACCTCTTTCCAAAACTGAGACATTGTAGCTATTCGCATCGCGTTTGGAAAATTTAACCTTCATGACTTCATGATCTGTGGAGGTTGCACTTGCACTGGAAAATTCCCATGTTCCAAGTAACTCCGCACTTACTTTTTCAGTACCAATTTCTCCGGGAGCATAATTCAATCCGATTGGGCAGCCGGTCAAAATCAGTACTAACAACGATAAAAGAGCAAGTTTTTTCATAATGAAAGTATAATTTACATCGAAGGTAACAATTTTAACGGTCTAAGTAAAATCATTCAGCGTTTTGCAACACATACTTCCCTACTTCACAACTCAAACACTTTTTTGCCAAACACCAGTTTTTATGCAGCTCAAGTAAGGCCTGACTCTCACAGGCATTTGAAACTTTCAGCCCCAATTTTTTATAGGAACTAATAATTGTGTTTTTCTCAGGTCTGAGGATTTTCAGAATATTCGTTGCTTTGGTAAGTAAACCGGCATTATTCTGATGCTTTCCCTGAAAATAAACGAAGGGAACAACCGCATTGATCAAAATGTGATCCATGAAATCATCACTCATTTTTTCTGCTTCACTTTTCAATATTAAAACAGACTTCCAGTAGGAGATAATGTCCTTTTCCGAATCTTCCCAAAAGGGATAAAGCCAATCGATACCGGAAATTACATTTGCCAGCTGGAGCAGTCTGTTTTGCGGAAAAGAAGCAGGCCGGTTGCCTTTTGTTTTCCAGCTCACCGGATCAACTTCATGCAGTTTGTGACACAACCTGAGAAAATTCCATTCCGATTTCCAGTTTTCATCCGTACCCTGAAAATCACTTATTCCTGACATTCCAAGGATAATTGCTTTTTTCTGAAGTGTAGAACAACGGAGCAGGAATTCGATTCTAACATTCCGGGCCAGAGTCAAAAAAGGAATTGCGTTTACTTTTCGTCCAAAACTCTCGGTAAATATTTCGAAAAACACTTGTACCTGGTACCTGTTCGAGAAAAAACGCTCCGATTTTCTTTCCAAACGCTGACAGATCACCTGTTCCAGCTGAAGGTGTCTTTTCTGTGAAACTGCAATTTGATTTCCACAGGGAATTTTTGAAACCGAGAAGGAAGGCAGTTGATCACCAAGCCAATGCACCAAATCACCTAACTCAACAGTCAGAAGTTCTTTTCCGTTGACAAAAACGGGTTTATCGTGCTGATAGACCACATGTAAAATAACATTGTCGTAAGCGTGGTCGTTCTGATGTCCGTGTGCGTACCAATCTGACGACTTCAGATGTATCTCGATATTTCCTGCTAAGCGTATTCCATCCACTTCAATTTGTCCGTTGAAAAAATCCGGACCGGAAGCAGTATTATATTCTCCCACATCAAGAATTACAATAGATTGATAATTCGTAGTAGTCAATAAGTGGAATGGCAATCGTTTAGATTTCCAGAGTTGATGTAAGTTTAATTCATTCATGATTGTGGTGTTTCCAATATAAGTTAGTGAAAAATATCTTTTCGATGCAAACCATTTAAAGTGTAAACACGTTCAGTGTTTCTGAAAAACAAGTTATTTTAGCCAAAAAAAATTACTATATGAAACTAAATCGACTTTTATCAACCATCTTTATCTTATGCGCCGCAGTTGGCCATTGTCAGTATAAAAGGTCCTTCAATCACTTTTACAACAACAGCAAAGTGTATCAAAGCTTTGCCATTCAACAGTCCAATCAAACTATTGATTTGGTACGTGCTGAATTAAATGCGACTAACGACCTGGTGATAACAACAAGCAACATTGATCAAAACGGAGAACTCGCTTCTGTAAATCATTTTGACTTCACCCCGCCAGCAATAACGAATGCTTTCCCACTTATTTCGGGAGTTTATGATAACGGAACAGATCGCATTATTGTTCTGGAATTTCCGGTTACTTCAACAATGAACTTTTACATTTTGAAGTATAACAAAACTACAGGAGTTGAAACGGCTCATTACCTGCATTCGAATCTGTTTAAAACGTCGTTTGTGAATTCCATTATTAACGGAAATGAGTTGGTTAATTATGCTGTTAAATCTTCCGGCGGCTTGTATCGCCTCGCGTTTGATTCACAAAACATTAGCTCGTTCACAGAAGAATTGGTGGATGCCTCGATTACAAGTATTGGAAACACTGCAACCCCAACGATCGGAAAAGACGGTGGAAAAGTTATCGTGTTCAATGGAAACGAAGTTTCTACTTTCATTTCAGGAACGAAACAATTATACGAAAGAACAGCTGCCAATATATACGCTATACATGCTCTGAATGCCAACAGTACGGGACCGGCAAACCTGATTTCACTTCCAAACGGGAATTTGTTCGTACACAACAATGGCGACCTCTTTGAATTAAACAGCAGCTTCAGCATTGTAAGTTCGTCGCTTCAGGAATCCAGCACGGGATGCGTAATAAGCGAATTTGGCTTAGTCAACAATAAACTTCACCAATTCTATACTAAAAACGGACAATTTCAGGTTTCCAATTTAGTATACGATCTGAACTTAAACATGACTGATTCGGTTGCATATCCGAACCAAAGACCAATAGATCTAATTTCTCTAAACGGCGGTCTGGCCTTGATCAACTATATGTTTACAGAAAATCAGGTAAATACTTTATACGATGGTGACAACGCAAGTTTCAACTCCAATCCAGTGGCAATTGATTATTTTACAACCTATTCAAATCCGCAGCCAACTCAGGAATTCCATCACTCTCAAACCATCAATGATCTTTTCGTTGAGTTAGGTCTTGGAAATCAATTCTTCCCACCAAACAATGATAATGTGAGCGGAATGAATTACAACGACAGTATAGGGCTTGTGTACAACATGGTAAATGTTTATGCAGGTATCTCAAATACTGATACTCTTGGAATTAATCTGAACATTTATACACCGGTATTTTTACCAGGTCCGTTCACTACCACAAATATGTATACCGATTTGGTTTCGGATCATTACAATCGCGGATTTTTTGTTTCGCGCGAGATGATTGAAAACCACATAGATTCACTCCAAATTGGCAGTGCAGGATATATTGCTCCTCACGGAATCAAAAACTGGCCGGCACATGGGGATGTTTCTCTCGGACAAGCAGCAGATTTAGCAGCTTTTGTTGATGTGAACCAAAACGGACAATACGAGCCATATTTAGGCGATTATCCTTCCATTTACGGCGACTACTGTTTCTTCAGTATCACACACGACAATCCGAACTCTGATAAAACCGCCTTTGTTGAAACCCATTCTTACAAATATTGGTTCGATTGCGACACTTCCTCTGCCTACCAAAACACTATTTTCAGTAAAACACTTTATTTCTCGCGTGTTCAGGATTTCGAACAATTCAGATTGGGAACATTTTCCGATATTGACCTTGGAAACTATTCAGATGATTACGTAGGAACGCATGTGGAACTAGGACTGATTTATCAATACAATGGCGACATGTATGATGAAAACAACAGCGGAAGAGTTGGTTTCAAAGACAAATGTCCGGCAACCGGGGTGATGATTCTGAAAGGTTCGAAATTGGTTGATGATGCGCTTGACAATCCTGACGGACTTTCTCAAAACGGTTCTGTAAACGGTTTTGGTTTTAGCGACAGCTGGATTGACAACGAGTTTCTAGGACTTGAACATTCTGCTGTTTTTAGTGGTCAAGCTCCGTCAGGTCAAAGCGATCCTCAGGACGTTTATCAATTTTCAAATTATCTGAATGGTTTATGGCAGTTTGGTGATATTCTTTACTACGGACAAACCGGATTTTCCCCGAATTCTTCGAATATACCAACCAAATTTATGTACCCTGGTCAAAGCGATA
>CBFGMW010000263.1:0-4732 GCA_965649925.1 uncultured Fluviicola sp. | reverse complement strand
AAATGTATTCACCAATTATTGATCAGCCAAACGAGTTCTTTGAATCGGCAAATATTCTGAATCCGATCATGCAGTTTCATCAATTTGGTGAATTACCTATAATTGATAATCTGAGTTCACATCTATTCTCTGATTTTTCGTTGAGTTGGATCTACACTTCACTGTTCGGTTTCGACGGAACTGCTGCACCATTGATTTACGTAAACCTCATCCAGGTTTTCAATCTGTTGATCATCTATTACTTCCTGCGCGCTTTACTCGGAAACAAACTCGAGTTAACCGCAATCTTGTTTTTTGTTCCGTTCCTGTTCTTTGTTATTCCACCGTATTTCGCCTTTGTGCTTTTGCCGATCATTCCAATGATTCGCTTTTTCCAAACAAACGAACAAAAGCGGTTATACTACTTTGCCGGTTGGATTGCATTCTTACTTCTTTGGCGACTTGACCTGGCAGTTTCACTCATTTCAGGCGGAGTTGTTGTTTTCATTCTTTGGTGGTTCCTGGAAAAGGATTTTCGCAGTTCGTTCAAAAAGCTCGTGATCTTCTCCATTTTATTATTTGGAATTGTTGGCGGATGTTTATTTCTTGCTATCAAACCGCATTTGCAGGAAGCACTTCATTATTTCGGAGCGAACCAGGCGCACGGGCTGTCTGACGTTACCTATTTTAGAACTGCCCTCTATTACATGGATTATTTCATTCTGCCGATAGCTCTTGTTTTGATTGGCTTGTATACGCTTTTCGGAATTAGATCTACCACGAATAAAGCCCTCGACTGGACGATTGTTCTCTTAATTGCATTTTACATTTTCAATTTGCAACGCGGTTTGGTTCGTCACAGTTTCATGGAACAAAAGGAAATTCAAATCACTTCATTTGCATGGTTGATTTCGTTCTTATTCGGATTAAAATTTCTGAAGAACTGGAAAATGGTTTATTACACCCTTGTTTTCTTTTTTACCACCGGGATTTTCTTCACGATCCAGCCCGTTAATCAATCCGGTAATCGTTTTGAAGCACCCGTTTCACTTTCATTAAAGAATTTACCTGACCTGAAGACGAAAGCGATTCAACGGGTTAAGCCTTCGGAAGAATTTACTAATTCGAACAGACGAATTATTTCCTTCCTGAAAACAGAACTGAAAAGCGACGAAACATTCCTTGATTTCTCCAATCATCCGTTATTGTATTATTACAGTAAACGTGATGTTCCCTCCTATTTCAATCAGTTTCTTCAAAATGTAGTTGATGACTATCTTCAGGACGAAGCTTTAAAAGAAATTCGATCATTGAAAGTTCCGATTGTGATTCTTAAAACGGATCCGGAAACTTATTTAGACGGAACAGACGGCATTCCAAATAAGGTCCGTTACTACAAACTGGCAGCTTTCATTTTTGACAACTACGAACCGTACAAAACCATAGATGGATTCGTTCTCTGGAAAGCGAAAAAGGAAAAAACACGGTTCAAAACAGCTATTTCTTATGTGGTTCCAACTGAAAACTGGGATCTAGGTTATCTGCCCTACTATTGGAATTTCGACCGTAAGGAAAAAGAAAGTCGGGACAATCTCTACCTTCGTTTTGAAAATGGAAAAAACCTGGTTTCATTGAAATCGAAGATCAGGACAGGCGATTTTCTGCGTATCAAGCTAACATCAAGTCAATTAGGAAATTGCGCAATAAAAGCCGGAAATTGGAGTTTATTCTTCAAGCTGAAAAAAGGAACCCACAACTACCTGATTCCGATAGGATATTCAGAAAATGCAGTGTTGAATCCAATCAGCGAATTTGAACTAAACTCAGACTGTGCGGTGCATTGGAATGATTTGAAATTGGTACATTTAGCCAGGTGAATACAAAAACAAAAATAAGACTCGACAAGCTTCTTGGATTCCTGGTTGCATATCCATTGAATTTACTTGTTCGGCTTGTCGGAAAAATTACCCGCTTCGATCATTCACTGAAAGGCGAAATGAAAACCATTGTTGTTTGCAAGTTCAAAGGAATGGGAAGTATTATTCAGGCAACACCTTTACTGCAAACGCTCAGAGCCAATTACCCAAACGCAAAGATCATTTTTGTCAGTACTATTGAGAACCAGGCAATTCTTTCTCAAATCAGTGTTATTGATCAGAGTTTAATTGTAGACGATAAAAAACTGTTGCCTTTCATTAGCCAAACCATCGGGCTGGTTTTTAAACTTATCCGAATAAGAGCTGATCTGTATATCGACCTTGAAATTTATTCCAATTACAGCAGTATTATAACTACTCTCAGTATGGCGAGAGATCGTTTTGGATATTACCTGCGCTCCTACCGTTACAGAATGGGAATGTATACACACATGATGTATTTCAATACAAAGGCTCCCATTGCTGAAGCATACTTACAATTTGCACGGCTATTGGGAATAGAAAATGTGACTTCTTCACTCTATTCCATTGAGCAAAAAACGAATCCGTTCAATTTAGGCAGGTATTTCGTCATCAATCCAAATGCCTCAGATCTTCGGTTTGAACGTCGCTGGCCAATTCAATCTTTTACTTCATTAATCCATAGAATTCGGGAACATTACCCTGAAATGAAAATTGTTCTGATAGGAAGTAAAAATGAAGCGATTGATGTAAAAGTAATTTCAGACGTTTTTATTGGAGATGATTTGGTTATTGACCTGAGCGGAAAAACAACCCTGGCAGAACTCATCGAATTGCTGCGAAACGCAGAACTTGTTATCACCAACGATACAGGTCCAATGCACCTGGCATCTTCGCTCGACACCAATGTAGTTGCCTTATTCGGTCCATGTTCTCCGCAACAATATGGTCTTGGGAAAAATGTACGAGCGATTTACAAAAACGCTTATTGCAGCCCGTGTGTGCATGAGTTTACAGTACCTCCGTGCAAAGGGAACAATCAGTGCATGCAGTTGATTACCGTTGACGAAGTTTTAGCTGAAATTCTTGACAGCACAACAAACGCAGCTTCCAAAACCATTCATTATACAGATAATTCTTCCGCTGCATTAGGAACTGTAAAGCGCTAAAATCAGTAGCTGAATCAATCAGAACAGCTTTTAAGTAAACGATTAGTAATCTTTGATTTAAGTTTGACTTAGCTTTCGTATTATTGATTCAAGATTCTTATTTATGAAACAGTTCTCTACCCTTTTCGCAGTATTTGCATGCGTTATTTCGCTTCACGCACAAGATAAAACAGACAGAACCTTATTTGTTCGTTTTAAAGAAGGAAAAGCTATCGATTTGGTTGATAAGTTCATGATGATTGATGGAAATCCGGATCTTCAGCTTCAATTAAATGGTTTGGGAGAATGGAGAAGAACCTACTCTATTTCGGAAGAAAAAATGGATAGTCTTCGATTAGTCGCCGAGAAAAATCTGAATAAAAAACTTCCGGATTTGAACCAGGATTACCGTTTTTTTGTAAATGATATTACTCAGATTGATCACGTGCTTTCAACATTAAAAGAATCAAGCGACGTTGAAATGGTGAAAAAAGCTCCTCGTCTTTTTAACGCAAGTGCCCCTAGCTATCAAGCAATGCAGACCTATCTTCAGAATGCATCTACGGGCATTAACGCGGAAGAGGTTTGGTCATTCTACAATAATCACGGTGAAGGAATCAAGGTGTACGACATTGAATACTTCTTCAACGAGACACATACTGATTTACCGAATGTCACCATTTGCGGACCAACACCTGAAGATCCGTTCGGTGGTGGTGGCGGAGATCACGGAACTGCCGTGTTAGGAGAAATTGCTTCGCTCAACAATGGAATCGGAACTACCGGAATTGCTTATGCAAGTGAGTTATTCTTTGGAGGATGCTACTACGACTTCAATTACGAACTTGAAAACGCTTTGATCGAATCTACAATGCATCTTAATCCGAATGACATTGTGTTAATAGAACAGCAAACGTACGGACCAAATTATGATGAGAGCCAGGGTTCTCAATACGGGCTGGTAGCCGTTGAATGGATCAAAGAATTTTACGATGCCATTCAGGTAGTTGTTGGCCAGGGAATTATTGTCGTTGAAGCCGCAGGAAATGGTCAGCAAAACTTTGATGATCCGGTTTATTCCATCGACAACGACGGACATTATCCGTTTTTGGCAGGAAATGGTTCAGGAGCAATTATTGTTGGTGCCGGCTCCGTAGGAACATCCGACGTTGAACGTTCAACCATGTGGTTCTCTAATTACGGAAGTGCGGTTTCTGTTCAGGGAAATGGCGAATCGATCTATTCTACCGGTTATGGTGATCTTTTCAGCGATACACACGATGAATTTTACACCGCCGATTTCGGAGGGACTTCCGGCGCTTCTCCAATTGTAACGGGAGCGGTTGCTGTATTAAACTCAACTTATTTCAACACAACCTGGTCAACACTGACACGCGATCAGATCGTCAGTATTTTCACATTGACCGGTCAGCCGCAAAATGACGGTGATTTCACAGTTGTTGAAGCGCATATTGGGCCGCTTCCGAATATAAAAGCAGCTATCGATTATGCCATTTCACATGCAGGGATTAATGATTTCGATCAATCTTCGCTCATGGTTTATCCTAATCCGAGTTCAGGAACTGTACTTGTCAATTCCGATGCAGAAAATTCAACTTTCCAGTTGCACGATTTAGCGGGAAACAACGTATCCATCGAAGTAAAAACGCAATCCAAAGATTATTCGCAGATCATTACGAATAATCT
>CBFGMW010000262.1:0-4732 GCA_965649925.1 uncultured Fluviicola sp. | reverse complement strand
TTCTCTAAACTGTTCGATATTAAATTCTAACAATGTTCCGGTCAATGCTTTATCATTAACCACAATTTTTTTCGGTTGATCTCCTTTGCCAGGAGAAGGGAATTCCATAATGAATAGTGCGAAAGGAACGTTGCTCATACCGCGTTCGTGCAATACATAGCGACATTCAAGCGTATCATTCTTCTCTGTGATCATTCGAATATCATCCTTAAATGCAAAGGAAAAATATTCCGATCTCTTGTGGGCAGGAACAGCACTTTTCGGATTATAACTGTAAATATCCGATCCGGAAAAAGGCAGAATTATCTTTAATTCATAGCTCATACCAACTGTTGTCGTATCATAGTATTTTTTCACATTTTCAAGCTCTTCCGTTCCGCTCAGAATCATTCTCGCACAATCTGCCTCCTTAGTGACTCCGGTGAGCACAAAATTTACTCCTTCGGAAACAGCAGTATCACGCAACATATATTCAGAAGAATTATACATTACAGAATACTCGTTTGCTGTAACTGGCTTGGGAACCTTGCTGAAAAGTGCGCATCCTCCGATCGCCAGACTCATGGTGTAAAGAAAAATCAGTGATCCTTTCATTTCATCAAGAAGTTAAGCGTATAAGGTGTTTGTCCAATATTCCAAACAAATGTGTAGTACCCTTTCTTCAATTTAAGCGCGTCCAGATCTATAGAAAAATATCGGGTATCAGTAGTAGATTTAGATACTGGTGAATCAATAAATTTTCCAGAAATAACCTGTTGCATTTGAACCGAAGTTGCTTTTCCGTTTTCATTCGAAAGAGTGCATATAGTTGAAAAATCGCCTGAAGCTTTAGTAGAAACGTTTAATCGGTTTCCTTTTATTTCAAAAATAGAAGCATCATTAGAGATTCTTAGTGGAATATAGCTTTGCAGATTTACAACTGGTGCAGATTTAATAAACTTCCAAACTTCACTTTGCTGAACCTGTACGCCGTTGTAGAATAAAACTACCTGCCAGGCATACCAAACACTTTCTTCCAATTCATGGTCTACACTTGAATAATTCAATGAACTTGAAAGCAAATTCTGACGAATAAACACCGGAGTATTCTCAACCATTGCCTCTGTTTTCTTTTGGTCTTCTTCCATTTTTACAACTGCCAGCTGAACGTTCAAACGCGGATCATTCTGAACATTACTCAAAGTGGTTTGCCAGACAAAAACAGGTTCGTCCTCCTCAATGGTGTCTTTATCCATGGGAAGTGAAAGCATTAAGGGTGTTCCTGAATATTGACCGAAAGCAAGATGATTCAGTAGAACTAAACTGATTAACAACAATTTTCTCATGCTCGTTTATGTTTTAATGTTAAGATCATTTGTATAGTTCTGTAATAGGGTGAATAGGAAAAATCGACTTCCTCCAGCGAAGGCATGGTTATAGATGGTATTGATAGGGAGGATTGAAATATATTTGGCTTACCTAGAGAACCGAACAGAAAGTTGCGGCCTGCCCCTAGTCTGTAATTAGGCTGTGCAGACAACCCTTCTGTTCCAAAACGAATGGTTTTTTGCTGAGAATGTGAAAAGTAAGAGATCCCAAATAGCAAACTGATCAAGAAAATTCTCTTAATAAAGATAGTGAATTGTAAAGTGGTTGTTCTAAGTGAATTCATCAGGTTATCATAATGAAGCCGTAAAATTAATAGAATTTAACAAAGATTTACATTTCTCAACTAATTTAACAATTAGTTCATTTTCCATTAAATAAATTAAGCAAAAGTTGAATTTATATAAAGTTTAAAAATCAGCTATAGATACATTCCTATTAAAACAACCACATCTGCCCGCTTGTATCCGGAATCTCAAACAAATCAGTTCTTAGTTTCGGAAACGGAACGTTCGGAAGAAAGCGCTTTCGGGCAAGCTGCATCTGACGATGAATGTTGAGCGCGAAAATACCCTCACCTTTCATACGGGTTCCGAATCGGCTGTCGTTGAGATTTCCGCCATGCATATCACGCAGCTGATTCAATACTTTTTCCGTACGATCAGGATAATTTTTGGTTACCCAATCTGTGAAAATTTCTCCGTTCGGACCATTCAATCGTACAATTTGATGATGTATGCTTAATGCTCCCCGTTTTCCAACAGCTTCGGCAATAGAAAAAATTTCATCGTCGTTCAATGCGGGAATAATAGGAGCCATCATGACGTTTACCGGAATTCCATGTTGGGAAAGCAGTTCTATTGTTTCCAGTTTTCGTTTGCTGGCAGCCGTTCGGGGTTCCAGCTTCCGGCGTAACTCTTCTTTTAAAGTAGTTAAACTGATATTCACAGCTACCAACTCCAACCTGGCAAGTTCTTTCAGGAGATCAATGTCTCTGGTTATCAATGCATTTTTGGTAATGATTCCAACCGGATGCTTATACTTCAGCATGATCTCCAATAAACTCCTGGTTATCCCGTATTGGCGCTCACAGGGTTGATAGCAATCTGTATTCCCCGATAGCGTAATGGTTTGAACTTTCCAGGATTTCTTATTCAGCGCTTCTTCTAACAATTCAGGCGCATTTTTTTTAACGAGAATCACCCGTTCGAAATCGGTTCCGGCACTGTAACCCCAATACTCGTGTGTAGGACGGGCGTAGCAATACGTGCAGCCGTGTTCACAGCCCTGGTAAGGGTTCAGTGAATAATACATTCCAATATCCGGGCTTGTTAACTTGTTTACTATCGTTTTCGGGTAAACCTCTATGAATTTAGTTTTCACTTCCTGTTCTTCCGAAGGATCAATATCATCAAAGTCGTCGCCTTTTGCCTGTGAAAAGAATCGGTTATGCGGGTTTATCTGCGCACCACGGCCGTTTTTATATGGAAAATTGTCTGACATATTTTGAAAAGGAAAGAAGCCGATTCAAAGGTATGACAAATATTTAATTGTTTTTTGATTATTTTTTAAGCACCTTGCTAAAATATGGAATGGGAAGCTAAAATTCCTTTCTGGTTCAAGTCTCCTTTTATCGGTTATGAACTCCTTCTTTAAACTCCTCTATCATTTTCCTGTTGAAAGCTGGTAAATCCTGGGGAGAACGACTTGTGACCAATCCTTTATCAACTACAACTTCCTCATCTAACCAAATAGCTCCGGCATTTTGCAAATCAACTTTAACCGATTCAAAAGAAGTCATTTCACGACCAGCTACAACGCCTGCGCTGATCAACACTTGTGGTCCGTGACAAATAGAAGCGACCGGTTTTTTTGAGTCGAAAAAATCTTTAACGAAATCCAAAACTTTGTTTTCTTTTCTTAGTTTGTCCGGGTTGAGCACTCCA
Organism: uncultured Fluviicola sp.; assembly: GCA_965649925.1. Classification (GTDB taxonomy): domain Bacteria; phylum Bacteroidota; class Bacteroidia; order Flavobacteriales_D; family Crocinitomicaceae; genus Fluviicola. Next base: position 1,421 of record CBFGMW010000262.1, on the reverse strand, counting down.
CCAGGAATGAGCAGTCCGTCGTATTCAGAAGCCTTCACATCGTCAATAATGTTGTTCACAGTATATTCCTTCCCCCAATTGCCTTTTGACCAGGCTTTGATTGTCCCGGCTTTAAGACTTACAATTTCTGCTTTCCAGCCTTGTTTTTCAATAGCTTCTTTCGGTGAAAGCAATTCGCTTTCCTCAAACCCGTCAGCAGCCAAAATGGCGATTCTTTTCATGACTCTCTGTTTTAATGTTGAACTGCAAGTTAAACCAGAGTGATCAGCATACCAATTGTTTGGTGTTAAGATGTGGTAAAGGATGTTAAATGGTTCTTGTGTAGTTTGCAGTGAAATGTAAAAGAAAAAGAGTGATGGAGAGAATCCCTGCCTGACCGCGTCAAGCAGACAGGAAACCACCGATACAAGATTTTCAGACAATTCAGAAAAAAAAGCTCCAGAAAAATCTGAAGCTTTCAATGTTGTGGAGAAGAGTGGACTAAAACAGAACCGGCACGTTTGACGGTCGCTGTCATTCTCACCTTACTTTGCAACTCTTTCAATTGTCAGACCTTGGATTATGATACTGAATAAGACGCAAAAATAAGTTGCGCTCAAAAGAACATTCTTGGGTTCACTGGCTGGTAAGGATAGAACCAATGCCAGAGAAAGTCCGCCACGCAAACCGCCCCAACTGATTACTTTTGCTTCTTTGTTCGACAATTTCAGCAGTTTCGGGAAAACTAAATGCGGCAGATATACAATAGTGAATCGGGCAATCAACACAATAACTATCGAAATAATTCCTATAAGAATGTAGGTTGATTTAAAGTCTATTACAATGATTACCAGTGCAATTAAGATGAACAACACTGCATTTAGAATCACATCGAGCAATTCCCAGAATTTATGAACAAACTCTTGCGTTACATCACTCATCGCAATGCTTTTCCTGAAATTCCCAACCATTAGCCCCATTATCACCATCGATAAAGCTCCGGAAATGTGTATATAATTGCTAAATGAATAACCCGCCATTACAAAAGCGAGCGTTAACAGGATCTCTGTCTGATAATGGTCGATCGATTTTAAAAGTAAATACAAACTGTAGCCTAAAACAAGTCCCATTAATATTCCACCGAACGCTTCTTGCAAAAACAATAATCCAAATTCAGAAAAGCTGAAAGTTCCTGATTTTAAAGTCTCAAGCAAGGCAATAAACACTACAACCCCAACCCCGTCATTAAAGAGGCTTTCTCCCACAATCGTATCTTCTGTTTTTTTGGGGACATTAGCATTTTTCAGAATGCCCAATACTGCAATAGGATCTGTGGGTGAAATCAACGCACCGAAAATCAAGCAATAGATAAAATCAATGTGTAAATTAAAGCGCTGAGTTAAGCGAAAAAACAAAAACGCCATAATTATCGTTGAAAGCAA
>CBFGMW010000261.1:0-4737 GCA_965649925.1 uncultured Fluviicola sp. | reverse complement strand
TGGGGAATTGTCTGGCTTCAGCCGTAATTGGTAAATCGGAAGGTGAATTGATTATCCCGCCAAAGGAAATAGAAGCAGCATAATTTTATTTAAACAACATAAAAAATGCCCGTGATCCTTAATTTCGCGGGCATTTTTCATGAATAGTGAGTGAACGTTAGATTACCAATGTGCTTTGCAACCTTTGAACTGACAATCTAATTCACTAGCTGATACAGGTTTGATCGTTACATTGCTCTCTGTGGAGCAGCAATCTGTTCGTTGGCTAATTTCCTTTCTTCCTTGAATGAACAAGCTGAAAGTGAGAAGGAACCAACCAGAACAATGAATCGAATTATCTTCATCATACCAGTTTTTAGTGATAGTGAAACAAAGATAAAACAATCGATTCCTGGAAACCAAATTTAAACTGTTAAAATTGGGCTTCGTCGAGCAAATGGTTTGTTTTGTCGAAAGTTTAGCCTACCTGAGTTTTGATTTTAAGTGCTTCGCCGTATAATTATCTTTCTCTTTCACCAAATCTTCCGGAGTACCTTCAAAAACTACATTTCCGCCTTTATCACCACCTTCCGGGCCAATATCTATTACCCAGTCTACGGCTTTAATAACATCCAGATTGTGTTCAATAACAACAATTGAATGCCCGTCGTCTACCAAACGATTGAAAGCAATCAACAATTTTTCAATATCAAAGAAGTGTAAACCTGTTGTAGGTTCGTCGAAAATAAAGAGTGTTTTTTTGCTTTGATAGCCTTTGATCAGGAACGAAGCCAGTTTCACACGCTGTGCTTCACCGCCGCTTAATGAACTGCTGGATTGGCCCATGTGCAGATATCCTAAACCAACATCTTCCAACGGCTGTATTTTCTGAACAATTTTCTCTTCCAGCTTATCTTTTCTGCCTTTGAAAAAATCCAATGCTTCGCTGATATCCATGTTGAGAATATCTGCTATGTTTTTGTCACGATAGGTTACGTCGAGCGCTTCCTGCTTGTAGCGTGAGCCATGACAAGATTCGCATTTCAGGTGAACATCGGCCATGAACTGCATACTTACTGTAACTGTTCCGTCGCCCTCACACATTTCGCATCTTCCGCCTTCTACGTTGAAGGAGAAAAATCCGGGTTTATAGCCGTGATGTTTTGCGATGTTTTGTTTTGCGAATAATTCACGGATATCGTCAAATGCTTTTACATAAGTAACAGGATTACTTCTGGAGGATTTACCAATTGGATTCTGGTCGATCAGTTCCACTTCCATAATGCTGTTCAGATCGCCGGTAATTTGCTGGTAACTTCCCATTTGATCTCCGAACTGCCCTAAATGCCTTCTAACGGCAGGATACAGTATTTCCTTTACCAATGTGCTTTTCCCGGAACCACTCACACCGGTAACACCAACAATTCGGTTTAACGGAAACGAAACCGTTACGTTTTTCAGGTTATTCTCACGTGCTCCGGAAACGGTGATTGCGTTTTTGCCTTGCCGGCGTTTCTTTGGAACAGGAATCTCTTTCTTTCCGAGTAAATAATCTGCTGTTAAACTGTTTTTAGCATCTTTCAACTGGTTGTAAGTTCCCTGGAAGACAACTTCACCTCCGTATTTTCCTGCCGCAGGACCAATATCTAAAATCTGATCGGCGGCAACCATCATATCTTCTTCGTGCTCTACCACGATAACTGTATTTCCGATAGCACACAATTTCCGTAAAACAGCCACCAAACGTTCCGTATCTCTCGGATGAAGGCCAATACTTGGCTCATCGAGAATGTACATGGAACCAACCAAACTGCTCCCAAGTGAAGTGGCCAGGTTAATTCGCTGCGATTCTCCACCCGAAAGGGAATTAGCGGCTCTGTTCAAGGTCAGATAACCCAAACCTACTTCGTTGAGGAAAGTGAGTCGTTGTGTTATTTCGGGCAGAATGCGTTTAATGATTTTTTCCTCGTTCGGTTCAACCGTGATATTTTCAAAGAATGTCAATGCTTCGGTTATTGGAAGAAGCACTAAGTCGCGGATGCAGGTTCCGTTTATTTTGACAAAGTTTGCGTCTTCACGAAGTCGTGTTCCCAGGCATTCAGGACAAAGCGTTTTTCCTCTGTAACGGGAAAGCATTACACGGTATTGAATTTTATAGCTTTGAGCTTCAACATCTTTGAAAAAACCATCAATTCCTGAAATATGCTTGTTTCCTTTCCAAAGTAACTTCAATTGCTCTTTTGAAAGATCATCTATCGGTTTGTGGATCGGAAAATCGTATTGCCTGCTGTATCGAATTAAGTTCTGCAGATATTCTCCCATTACTTCTCCTTTCCAGGGAGCAACGGCACCTTCGTAAACAGATAAGGCTGTATTCGGAATAACCAGTTTCGGATCAACTCCAATCACCATTCCATAACCTTCGCAGGTTTTACATGCTCCAAACGGATTGTTGAAAGTGAAGAGGTGGGGAGTTGGTTCCTGAAATTCACGACCATCCAATTCAAAACGATTAGAAAACTCGTGTTTTTTCAAACCTTCCATTTCAATAACAAAACAGGTTCCTTCTCCCTCTGCATAAGCCAGCTGAATTGAATCGGCACATCTGCTCAGGGTTTCTTCGTCTGTAATTCCACCTGTTAAACGGTCAACGATCAGGAATACATGATTTTCTTTTTCGATGGTTTCAGGATTGATGTCACTTAGAGAAACAACATCGTCATTCACCAATAAACGGCTGTACCCTTGTTCTTTCAGTAATTTCAATGCACGTTCAGCGCCATATTTCTGATGCTGCGAATATGGAGCGCAGATCATGATCTTGACTGAAGAATCGAGTGTCTGAATAAAATTGACAATATCTGAAATGCTGTCTTTCTTTACCTGATTTCCAGAAATGGGGGAGAAGGTTTTTCCAATCCGCGCGAAGAGTATTTTCAGGTAATCGTAAATTTCTGTTGTGGTTCCAACCGTTGAGCGTGGATTGGTACTGATTACTTTTTGTTGGATAGCAATTGCCGGAGCAATACCTTTTATGTAATCGGTTTCAGGTTTGTCTAATTTTCCAAGAAACTGTCGGGCATACGATGATAAACTTTCGATATAACGCCGCTGTCCTTCTGCATAAAGTGTATCAAAAGCAAGCGATGATTTTCCAGAGCCGGAAAGGCCAGTTATAACTGTAAATTTGCCATGTGGAATAGAAACATCCATGTTTTTGAGATTGTTAACACGGGCTCCTTTAATTTGAATGAACTTCATGTAACAAATTTCGCAATTATCTCTTGTACTATGACGTGTTCGGGCGAAAAGTTTATTGTTAAAACATTAAGCTTTTTTATTAAAATATTTGTTAATTCGGGAAATTGATTTATCTTGGCCTGATAAATCGTTATTGCCTATAGAGAAAATTCTACTTTAAACACATACTTAAACACACAGTTTTAAGACTATAAAGGTAGAACTATGGCTATTAAAAATCTAGACGATCATCAGCTCGTACACTTATATTTAGAAGGAAATGAAAATGCTTTTGAAGTATTATTATTTCGTCATAAAGACAGAATTTACCGTTCTATCTATAATAAAGTTCGTGAACGCGATTTGGCAGAAGACATCTTTCAGGAGGCTTTCGTAAAGATCATTCATACATTAAAACTTGGAAACTACAACGAAGAAGGAAAATTTTTGCCCTGGGCGCTTCGCATTGCGCAAAACCTGGTAATTGATTATTTCCGTAAAACGAGCCGGGTTCGTATTATTAATGAACGCAGTTCTAAGAGCGAGGAGTTTACTATTTTTTCAATTCTTAAGAATGAAGACGCTAATATTGAGCAGTCGATTACGAAAAATGAATTGGAAACTCAGATGATGGAATTGGTTGATTACCTTCCTGAATCTCAAAAAGACATCATTGAAAAACGCCTTTTCCAGGATTTATCGTTCAAGGAAATTGCAGATATGGAAGGTGTTTCTATTAATACTGCATTAGGAAGAATGCGTTATGCGTTGATTAACTTGAGAAAGATGATTGACAAGCACAATCTGGTTACAGATATTAGATAGAACTATTCGATTGTTAGATTAGATAAAAAAGGAATCCCCCGGGCAAATATTGTCAGGGGGATTTTTCATTTTTACTGAGTTCATTTCATTTGCAATTGTCATAGTAATCAATCACAATTCCCATTCACATCACAACTGTCTCCTTCAGACAAATTCTGAAGCTTTTCCGGATTAGATTCTTTCCATTCTCCAAGCGATTGTTCCAAAGCCTGAACGAATGATTCGGCAGGCTGTGCTCCCGAAACCGCAAATTTCCTGTCGAAAACAAAGAACGGGACACCTGTAACTCCAATATTTCTGGCTTCCGCGATGTCTTTATTCACATTGTCTTTGTAAACCGGATTTGTAAACAAATCAGCAAGGTCCGTTTCCGTTAAACCGATTTCTTTTCCTAATTCAAGCAAAACTGTTTCACTGCCGAAGTTTTTTCCCTCGATGAAATAAGCGCTGAATAATCTTTCTTCAGCCGCATCACCCAGGTTTTTGCTTTTTGCAAGCTGGATCAATTGATGGGCCTTGAATGAATTGGCTACAACGGCAGTATCAAAATTGTAATTCAATCCGGCATTTTTTGCCGAAGATCTTCTCGGGGACGTCCTTCCACGCCTTGCAAACCACCATGACGACCTTGTAGACGACCCCGATCGCGAACCCCGAGAAGATCGCCCGCGCGCTCGTGGCGCCAGCGAGGCC
>CBFGMW010000260.1:0-4738 GCA_965649925.1 uncultured Fluviicola sp. | reverse complement strand
GTTAAAATTGGCAGGAATGATGCCTGTCCGTGCGGTAGTGGAAAAAAATACAAACAGTGTCACGGAAAAGATTAATTCCGAAGAAACGAATATTAAAAAGGGTTGTCAGACATTTGACAACCCTTTTTTGTTATCTAAAAATTAATAATCACTCAAACCATAAAATTGGTAAACGATATGACTTGAATTTTCATTCTATCAGGCAAGGTGTTCAAGTAAATTATATATTTCAAGAACAAACTATTGCTCTATGAAAAAAGCACTACTACTGCTTACAGCGTCTATTGCTGTCTGTACTTCTCATGCCCAAAATTCAAGCGAAATTGCGGCCTGGATGTCCCAACATCCAACAACGTATGTTATTTCTGAAGCTAATTACGATAAAATGTCACAAGCAAGAAAAGACCAGCTTCAGGACAGAATTATTGTTTACAAAAATGAAATCACGATTGAGCAGCTTGTTGCCCACGCACCATTGAAAAGTACCAGTGCACAATCTAATACTGCAAGAGATTCCGACCTTGCTGAAATTAAAGAATGGCTGGCACTGAATCCGGATGTTAAAATTCTTCAGCGTTCACAATACAATTCGATGACCGAAGCAGATCAGACGATGTATCAGGAAATCCATGCATTGATATTGATTGGTGAAGAAATTACAGTTCAGGACATTCGTAATTATTAAAAGCTACTACCCATGAAAAAAATAGTTCAATCTCTTTTAGTAGCGCCCTTGTGTCTGCTTACGTTAATTGCGAATAGTCAATCAGATACTCCTTGTGGGGCACCGGCATTAACGGTGGGTGCTAGTTGTAGTTATACAGCGGGAACAACTGTTGGAGCAACTCAACAAACAAATGCTGCCAACGGAGGTACCCCTTCTTGTGGAAGCATGGGACAGGATGTTTGGTATTCATTTGTTGCACCTGCTTCAGGCTCTATCAACATATCAACCACTTCCGGAGGTGTCACCGATGGTGTAATGGCTTTATATTCGGGAGCTTGTGGAAGTTTAACACAAATGGCCTGTAGTGACGACGCTGTAGGTTTAATGCCGGCAATATCAAACACGTCATTAACATCGGGCACTACTTACTACATTCGTTTCTGGGATTATGGCGGTGGAGCAGGTACATTTAATATTTGTGTAACGGCAGTTGCCCCGCCAGCCGGTAATACAACCTGTACCGTTCAGACTCCCATTTGTTCGGGTTCACCAATTACATTTGTGGCGAACACCGGAGGAACACCGGCCAGTACAGTTAACCCGGGCAATAATTACCAATGTCTGTCTACTTCTCCAAATCCAAGCTGGTACTACCTGGAAATTGCAACCGGAGGAAACCTGGTAGTAGATATTACTGCAGGATCTGACGTTGACTTTGCAATCTGGGGACCTTTTGCTTCACAGGCAGCAGGAAATGCCGCTTGTAATACTTATGGAGTGCCTTTAGATTGTTCATACTCAACTGCTGCGGTTGAACAGGTAAATGTTGCCGGAGTAACTACCGGGCAAGTTTATGTTTTATTGGTAACAAATTACGCGAATACGGTACAAAGTATATCTGTTACGAACGCCGGAGGATCAGCAACTACTAACTGTGCAATTGTTCCTTTACCTGTAGGCTTCAGTAATTGGGATGCATATCTTTCCGGAGATAAAGTTCGAATGAGCTGGACTACAGAAAGCGAACATAATAATGACTATTTTGTTGTAGAACGATCGTCAGACGGCATAATTTGGGAAGCACTTGGTTTTGTTGACGGAAATGGATCAACCAACAATGCAAGTCACTATGGCTACACGGATGACAATCCAAAAGAAGGAGTGAATTATTACCGTTTGAAACAAGTTGATTTGAATGGGGCATCGAATACAACAAACGTTATTCCTGTTGAATACAGAATAAGTGTTCAACTGCACATTTACCCGAATCCGACGAAAGGAAATGTTTTTGTTCAACAAGACGATTACAATATTGTGTCTGTTGAACTTATTGATATCACAGGAAGAAGCCGCTCCATGGCAATTTCCCCGGGAACAGAAGGAGTTTCCGTAGATTGTAAAGAACTGGCGAAAGGAACATATACTCTTCGCTCAATCGATGAAATGGGTAACGCATTTAGCTCTATCCTGATAATTGAATAATAAATAAACTGGCAATTTTCATTTCGTTTCTTACTTTTGATCTTGAAATGAAAATTGCCATTGTTGGTACGGGAAATGTAGCGAGTCAACTAGTGAAGCGCCTTCAGGAATTACAGTTCCCTTTGTTTGGTGTATTGGGCAGTACCAAAGAAAAAACCAATCATTTTTCAGAAAAACACGCAATTACCGCCTTAGATAATCCGGAATCTGTTTCAGATGCCGATCTTACTATCCTGTGTGTTCAGGACACTAAACTAGATAAACTAATTCCGTTGTTTTCGGCATATTCAAATGTAGTCACCACTTCCGGAACGTTCGACATCACCCCTTATTCAGAGTCGGAAAATGCAGTTGGTGTTTTTTACCCGCTCCAAAGTTTTAGCCCAGGAGTATCGCTGGATTTTGCCTCAATTCCGGTTTTTGTAGAATCTGACAATCACGATTTATTAGTAACATTGATGAAACTTGCCGGCGACATTGGCAAAATCGGAATTGAAATGCGAGGTTCTGAGCGCGTTCATTTGCATCTCGGGGCAGTTTTTATCAATAACTTTACACACCATCTCAACAGTCTGGCAAAGGGATATGGAGATGATCACCACATTGATTTCTCGTGGTATTCAGCACTGATAGATGAAACGTTTCGAAAAATAAAACTCGGTGCCCGGGATGAAGATCAAACCGGTCCTGCCAGGAGAAATGACCGTGAATCAATCCAAAGGCACCTGGAACTCCTGGATCCTAAGATGAGGATTGTATACCAAACGCTTACGGAGAGCATCCAACAAAAATTCAAGAAGCATGATTAGTTATAAAGAGCGACTACCCAAAATAACCACATTTATCTTTGACGTTGATGGTGTGCTCACTAATAATCAGGTGTTTTTAATGAACGGAGAAGTTGTTCGCTCTCTGCATTCGAAAGATGGATTTATTTTGCAACTGGCAGCAAAAAAAGGATATAAAATATTCATCATTACCGGAGGAAATTCGGAAGAAGTCAAGGATCGTTTGCTGCATGCCGGAGTAACGGAAGTTCATTTAAAATCGTCAGACAAAATGAGTGTTTATGATTCAATTTGTGAAAGACATAAGCTAAAACATGAGGAAATACTGTATATGGGTGATGACGTTCCTGATATTCCTGTATTGAAAAAAGTGGGTATTTCGTGTTGTCCGCAAGATGCAGTGAGTGATATAAAAGCGATTGTTCATTACCAATCCCCGATAGCAGGGGGACATGGCTGTGTTCGGGAAATTATGGAACAAGTTCTACGTGTGCAGGGAAAATGGAAAATTGAAGAAGATTATCATTGGTAACCTGCCTCTTCTATTTCACTACTTTTATTGATGCATTCCCTAAATCACTTGACACTTCTAAAAAGTAAACTCCGTTCGACAAATCATCAGTTGCAATTGAGATCAAATTATTTTCCTGTATAAAGCTTCTCAGTAATTGTCCGAATTCATTGTATATTTTCACTTCAGCCCGACAGTTATCAGGCAAACGGAGTTTCAATTCATTGTTAAATGGATTTGGAAATGCCGACACTTCCAATAAATTCTTATTCTCAAGAACCGATACCAGATCAAAAATTTGGGGTGAAGTAGTGTTGTAAGGATAGTTCGAATCATCGCCGATCTTCACAATAAACAGGCTATTTCCTCCACCGGCATAATAGCTATGAAATCCAACAAAAGCTGCCATTCCGTCTTTGGTAGCAATAATTTGGTTTGCCTGATCCTGACCTAAATTGCCATAGGTCATATCGTAATTCTCCCAACTGAAAAATGCGCTGTATCTTGATAAGATCAAGTCTTCACCATCGGCATAAGTAGGAAATCCCGGATCTTCAATTTGACGAAGCACAAATAATTTGTTTGTTGAAGTATATTGAATAAAGGCTCCGAATCTGGTGCTTCCTCCACCCTGGAAATTTTCTTCCGTGAACAAGTCACCATTCATCAGAACATTCAAACGATGGTACTGCCAGTTTTCATCACCTACATCTTTGAGCTGGCCAACAGTCATCAAAACGGTATTGTAATGATGAATATCATTCAACTCGCTTGATCCCTTCTCTCCGAAGATCTTCTCCCAGACAATTGTTCCATCAAGATAAAAAGTACCAACGTATGATTTATTCAAAAGCGAATCTTCGATATACTTTGTTCCGCAAATAGCAAAACTGGTGTCTGTAATAGCCGTAATTCCTTTGAGTAAATCGTTCCCTGAGCTACCCCATTTTTTTGTCCAAAGAACTGTGCCGTCATACTTCATCCGGAACATGTAAAAATCAGTATCTCCGGTTTCTGTACTATCTGTTTCACCAATTACAACAATACTTGAATCCGGAAACATTAACGCATTATGAACGCGTTCCCAGGCACCATAATCGAAAAACTGCTCCCATTGCTGAACTCCGGCGGGGTCAGTAAAAACTACATAAGCATCAAAGTCATGAGAAGGTCCGCTGTTCGACGTTCCTATAATATAGTGGCCATAATCCGGAATGGAAAAAACACGTTTTCCTTCTTCATATTCCTCTCCGCCGTAGGCATTCGACCACAAGTACTCACCATTCTAAT
>CBFGMW010000259.1:0-4739 GCA_965649925.1 uncultured Fluviicola sp. | reverse complement strand
TTTGGTACTCCATTCGCAGGCGATTTTTGCCATTTCCGGGCGTTTCAAAGAATCTCTGTCGCCACCACAGCCCACAACCGTAATAACCTGTTCGTTTCTTGTGCGAATATTCTCTATTGTCTTCAGCACATTCTCCAAAGCATCCGGAGTGTGCGCATAATCCACAATTGCAATGACCTTACTGGTACTCTGCGTGAACTGGAATCGCCCTTCAACTGCATCGAGATTGCTGAGAATTGTCAATACTTCTGTAGAATTTTCTCCGAGCAGCATACATATTCCGTAAACCGTAGCCACATTGTAAGCATTGAAATCACCAATCAGTTTTGTCCAGCACTCAACCCCGTTTACGGTAAGCAATAGCCCGGAAAATCCATTCTCCAATACTTTCACCATAAAATCGGCGTGTGACCTTAAAGCGTAAGTAGCAATTTTCGCTTTTGTATTCTGAACCATTACCATTCCGTTCTTATCATCTGCATTCACCAATGCGAAAGAACCTTTCGGAAGGCCGTCAAAAAATCCTTTTTTTGCTTCGATATACGCTTTGAATGTTCCGTGATAATCTAAATGATCGTGAGTAATATTTGTAAACGCTCCTCCTGTAAACTCCAATCCTGCAATCCGATGCTGCGAAACAGCATGCGAACTTACTTCCATAAAACAATGTGAGCAGCCTTCGTTCACCATATCGGCAAGCAAACGATTCAATTCAATTGGATTTGGCGTTGTATGCGTTGAAGGAATTTCTTCGTCTCCAATCAGGTTCACAACCGTTGAAATCAATCCGGCTTTGTAGCCTAATTTCGTATACAGCTTATGTAAAAGCGTTGAAGTTGTTGTTTTACCATTTGTACCGGTAATTCCAACAAGCTTCAAATTTCGGGAAGGATAATCGAAGAAAGCGTGAGCCATTATTCCAAGCGCTTTGCCTGTTTCCTCCACCACCATTTGCGTAACATGTGACGGCAAATCCAAAACACGATCAACAACTACACATGAACAGCCTTGTTCTATAACAGCAGGAACAAAATCATGCGCATCTACTTTCGTTCCGCGAATGGCAACAAAAACAGTGTCAGCTTTCGCCAAACGCGAATCCATCACCAACGCAGCAACAGATAGATTCGCATGAGGCGCACCAACCCACTGTTTGATGTTCAATTCTTTCGTTATGTCTGTCAGCTGTTTCATTCGAGTACTAATTCTATTAATCCACCTTTATAAACTGGGGTTCCGGCAGGAATTGTCTGAGTTCTCACTCTTCCTTTTCCCCTTAAGATCACATGCATTCCCAAACGCTCAATGAGGTAAACAGCATCTTTTGCCGTCAGACCACGTACATTCGGAACTGTTTTCTTTGAATATTCTGTCGGATCAATCTCTAAGGAATGTCCGTTTTTCGTTGCTTTACTCCATTCACTGTAAGTAGCCGATGAGTGCTGAATTTTTAATGCCTTCAAAATGCGCATCATATCCTGGTACTTACCGGTTTTCACCACCGGCAAATCTTTGTTTCTTGCCCTCCCCTGATTGATAGCATGATGATACTTCAATGAATTTGAGTAAACCTTATTCGCGATAGCCGTAAACACGGTTCCGGAAACCGTCGCTCCGTAGATATCGCGATTCGGAGCAGAAACCACAACGATGCAACTGTAAATAGGATCTTTCGCCGGGAAATATCCAACGAAAGAAGCCTGGTAACGCCCCTGCCCTTCTTCTCCGTAACTATTCTGATCATTCAGAATTTTTGCAGTTCCTGTTTTACCTGCAATATCGAACAAGGATGATTTCAAGGCACTTCCCGTTCCCCGGATCACAACACCTTCCAAACATTGCTGCAACTGTTTCAATGTACTCATGGAACAGATTTGTTTATTTAAAACTATGGGATGGAAATCCTTTACGATATGTCGGCCACGGCGAATTTGCTGCACAAATTGCGGACGAACCAATTTCCCGTTGTTTGCAACTGCATTGTAAAATGCCAGGGTTTGAAGCGGTGTTTGCTGCACCTCATATCCAATTGCCATCCACGGCAACGAAATACCTGACCACTGAGGCATTCCGGGAGCATACAACGTTGGACGAGGTTCACCCTGAAGATCAATTCCAAGCGAATCGGCCAAACCAAACGAACGCAAACGATCAATAAAAGCCTGTGGTTCGTTACGGTAAGCGTTTTGAATCACCTTTGCAATTACGTTGGAGGAAACCTCAAAAGCTCTTCGAATTGAAATTTTTCCGTAACCGTACTGATTCGAATCATGCAGCTTTAACTTCGGACCAAAATTGTACTCACCATTTGCATCAACAATATCATCTAAACGAATTTTCTTATCCTCCATAGCAGCCATCAAAGCCGCCAATTTGAAAGTAGATCCAGGCACTTCTTTCGTTCCGATTGCCTGATTGTATGATTCATAGTATTCTCCGTCTTTATCCAGCTGCAAATTAGAGATCGCACGAACAAAGCCCGTTTTCACATCCATCACAACTACACAACCGCTTTTCGCACCCTGCAACTTCAACTGCTGCAGTAACTCGGAATGTGCTACTTCTTGAATATCCAAATCGAAAGTGGTGATCAGATCAGCTCCTTCAATCGGATCCTTCAGCATTTCGCCCGTCTTTTTCCAGCCGGATGAAATTTTCTGTTCGATTTCCTTCCCCGGCTCACCGGCAAGAATTTCGTTGTAAGCCCCTTCAATTCCTACGCGCAATTCGTGACCATTGCCATCAATCTTATAATAACCCAGCGTTCTCTTCAGCAATTCGCCATGCGGACGTTTACGCAATGTGCGTTCGTCGGTATCAATCAATCCGCCCTTATTTCTTCCCAATTCAAAGATTGGAAGCTTAGCAACCTGGCGACGCTGAGCATTGGTAGCACTCAGCTTAATTTTTACATAACGGTTATTGTTTGCACGAGTCGCACGGATATAAGCCTCATAATCACGTGCCGATGTTTCAGGAAAAATTTTGCTTAAACCACTGCACAAATCAGAAATATCCCTGTCGAAAATCTCCTGATCCACAACAGTTGGATCCATGTGTAAATCGAAGAAAGAAACCGAAGTAATCAACGGAGTATAATTACGGTCCAGCATTTCACCCCGGCGAGGAAACTTATCAACCGTTCTTGTCGGAATTTTATCTTTCGAATCAGCGAACCACGAAGTATTACCCTCGCTTTGAATAAGCGCAGTCTTCACAATCACCACCACCAGGGCTATAAAGAAGCCCAGGTATACGATGTATGCTCGCCAGATAATATCCTTTTTGTCAGTTTTCACTTTTTCTTTTTGATTCTAATTACTTTCACCGGATTCACCGATTCTTTCAATCCGCGCTTTTCAAGCACTCTTTTCAATCTGTAGCGCGTTGTTAATTCTTCCAACTTCGCTTTGTTCTCAATATATTCAGCAGTTCCTTCATCCACCTGAGACTGAACAGTATTAATATCCTTCTGCAACTGCTTTCCGTAATATCCTTTCGAAACCATCAGGAGCAACAGGAGCAGAATAAAGAAGATGAAAGTCAGATTGTTTACCACGAAATCGCGGGTCAAAATCTCACCATTCAGCACCTGCACCAGGATATTTGATCGCGGCGCTTTCCCTGCCGGCTTCTTAGCTGTTGGTTTCGCGGAATCAGCTTTCGTTCTTCGAGAACCTTTTCCTTTCACCGCATCCATTGGCGACTGCTGTTCCTCTTTATCGTGCAGTTCATTTTCCATCGTCGACACGTTTTGCGATTCTCAACTTAGCGCTCCGGGCACGTGTATTACACTGTATTTCCTCCTCGCTTGGAGAAATAGGTTTTCTATTCACCTCTTCAAAAGGCTTCAGAACATTTCCGAAAAAATCTTTCTCAATGGAGCCGTCCAGATTTCCGCGTTTCATCATGTTTTTAACCGGACGATCCTCCAGGGAATGATAAGACATCACTACCAAACGACCACCAGGCTTTAACACCTCGGCAGTTTGCAGTAAAAACTTCTCAAGAACATCCATTTCCTGGTTCACCTCAATACGAAGCGCCTGAAAAACCTGGGCAAAAAACTTATGATCTTTAAACTTCGGAGCAACAGGCAGCAAAGCCTCCATTAACTCACCGGTTGTACGAATTTTTCTTTTATTACGGGCCTTAACCAATTCCACAGCAGTTCTGTAGGGATGATCCAACTCGCCATAAGCACCGAAAACACGAGCAAGATTCTGCTCATCGTATGTTGCAACAAGTTTAGCAGCATCAAACTCACCTTTCTGATTCATGCGCATATCCAGCGCTTCATTCGAACGGATCGAAAAACCACGTTTAGCATCGTCGAACTGATGAGAAGAAACACCAAGATCAGCAAGAATTCCATCAACCAACGGAATCTGCATTGCACGCAAATGGTTTTTCATGAACGCGAAATTGGCAGGAACGAAAAAGAAATTCGGAGCATCCCAGGCATTTTTAGCCGCATCCGGATCCTGATCAAAACTGATTAATTTTCCTTTTGGAGAAAGCTGCTCGAAAATAGCACGCGAATGACCGCCGCCGCCAAACGTAACATCAACGTAAACGCCATCTGGATTGATAGCAAGTCCGTCGAGACATTCCTTTAACATCACAGGAACGTGGTATGTAGCATCATCGTTATTCGTCATCATTCCCCAAATCACCCATTACTTCATCCGCCAAATCAGCGAAGTCCGCCATGTTTCCATCAATAAGTTGGAAGTACT
>CBFGMW010000258.1:0-4753 GCA_965649925.1 uncultured Fluviicola sp. | reverse complement strand
CATACGATCCGCTCCAATTCGAACGGTGATAGATATTTGCCCCAAGCAATAGTGTAGATCCAAATACCGATTCTGTAGTTCTGCCCGGATTAAAGGATGCTGAATTGTATTCATAAGTTAACCCTGTTAAGAAAGTAAGTTGATCATTCAATCTAATAGGTGTGTTTAATTCTCCGTTCATTTCCTGAAGAGAGGTTGCAGCTGTTGAGTTTTTGAATTGATTTGCTGGTGTAAGGGCATAGTCTAACTTCACCAGGTCTATATAATTCTGGGCAGAAGCCATTCCGGAATAAAATAATAAAAAGAAAATCAGGTAGTAGGTGTTTTTCATGATCAATTTAAGTTTGAGCAGTTACAGTTCGTCGAATATAGAACTTTGTCGATAGAATTGATGAAGAAAAGTGAAATGAGTTGAAATTTAAGGGGTTATTGAACCAAAGAATTGGAGTTAAGCTGGTTATGGATTATTTAATGGATATTACGACTCGATTCAAAACAGGTCGTCCTTTAGGAAAAGATAGCCATTGCGTCACAATCTTAGCGAACGATTTTAAGTATTCTCGTTTTTTTCGAACGCTTTAGTTTGATAAAAACACCTATACAAGGTATTAAAAAGAGAGTTCCAAATATGAGCAATAGTTTTGTTTTTTCTAAAGAAGCAAAGGCATATAGTAACGCCATTATTCCTTCACCTTTTATGCGACTACCAGTGATTGGATGCTTTGGATTAATTAGAGAGATTATGATAGACAACACGATAATTACTAAAAGAGCCCACAAAGGTTTTTTAACAAGTTGAATCTTAACCGAAGCGGAAGATAAGAAAGTTGGAATTTGGATATGCTACTATAACTGAGTTTATAAAATTACTTGCGTTTTTCTCATCTTTTAAATTCAAAACTACTTCTTTATCTTTTTCCAATTTTAAAGTGATCTTTTTTCTTTTGGAATCCAGCACTACCAGTTTAATGTTTTTAATGTGAATTTTATTTTAATGTTTTAAAATAATTTCATCAAGTACCTCCGTGCTAAATTTCTCTAGCTTACCATGATAGATAAAATCATCCTTAAGAAATGTTGAATCTTTTGGCATTTTATGAAGAGTTGATTCAAAGATATGGGTTTCGTAGAAAACTGGTTTTAGTTTCTCGTATTCAGTCCAGAGTGTTATGTCTCTAGTCTTGAATTGAATCTAAAAGTGATGGAGCCTCAGCGAAAAGTCACTCGCACTTATCACACCCCGCGTTCTTCTTCTTAAACCACGTTCTATAAAAACGAAAGCCTAGAAAAGCGAGTGCCCCAAAGATGAATATGCCAACCAGAATTCCTTGCATTACTTCAGTAATTGAAAAGTTATCAATGCTCCAAGATACGCCATTGCGCCCATGTATCCTAATTGGATCAAAGGCCATTTCCACGATTTTGTTTCACGTTTTACAACCGCAAGCGTTGCCATACATTGCATCGCGAAAGCGTAGAAAACTAATAACGACATTCCGCTGGCAAAGCTGAAAACGGGAGCGCCATTTCTGTGTTTCTGTGTGCGCATTTTTTCAATGAGCGGTTCCTGATTGTCGTCGTCTTGATGAACGGAGTAAATCGTAGACAGCGATCCAACGAAAACTTCGCGTGCTGCGAATGAAGTTATGAGCGCAATTCCCATTTTCCAATCGTAGCCCAGGGGTTTAATCGCCGGTTCAATACCTTTGCCTAAATAACCAATATAACTGGCTTCCAGTTTGGCCGATGCAACGGTTTCCTGCTGAATTTCGACCGATTGATTTTTTGTTTTAGCCAGCGCTTGTTTTTCTGCTGTTTCCAAACTGTTTCCCGGACCAAATGTCGATCCTGCCCAAAGAACGATCGAAATAGCGATGATGATTTTTCCGGCATCGAAAAGGAAAATGCGGCCTTTTTTGTAAACGTCCAGGAACACATTCCCCCAGCGTGGTGACTTATAATCAGGTAATTCCAACAGGAAAACACTCAGCTCTTTGTTCTTCAAAATTTTCTTCAAAACGAAAGCAACAAGCAACGCCGCAAACAAACCAAGTGCGTACATCGCGAAAAGAACGAGACCTTGTAGATTGAAAATTCCACCAACGGTTTTGTTTGGAATAATCAGCGCAATGAGCAAAGTATAAACCGGAATTCGGGCTGAACAACTCATTAAAGGCGAAACCATAATGGTTGTAATGCGTTCTTTCCAGGAAGAAATCGTTCTGGCTGCCATAATTCCGGGAATAGCACAGGCTGCACTCGAAATTAATGGGACAACGCTTTTTCCGTTCAAACCAAATGGACGAACGAGTTTATCCATGATAAAAACCACACGTGCCATGTATCCGGTTTCCTCCAGAATTCCAAGCAAGAAGAATAGCAATACAATTTGGGGAAGAAAGATCACGACTCCACCAACTCCTGCTATAAGTCCGTCGGCTAACAAATCCGTTAACAGTCCTGCTGGCATGGATTCATGAACCCAACTTGCCAAATGTGAAAACCCGGATTCAATCCAATCCATAGGGTACGAAGCCAGTGTGAAAACAGATTGAAAAATTATTAATAACAGCGCAAAGAAGAACAAATAACCAAAAACCGGATGTGTCAACCACCGATCTGCTTTCCCGCTGAAATTCACAACTTCTTCCTGTTTGGAAACAACTTCCGCGTAAATTACTTTAATTTTGCGGAATTTATCTTCCGCATCAATTGCTTGTGCTTCTAAATTGTCGACAGCAATCAGCGGTTTCTTGCTTTCGGAATTCGATTTATTGTATGTGGAAAGGAGGTTTTTTAGCTCTGGAATTCCGGTTCCGATGCGCGCGTTGCAACGAACAATTGCAGCATTCGGAAAATGAGCATTTAGTTTTTCTGTATCGATTGTCAGCTTTTTGCGATGAGCCACATCCGTCATGTTCAAAACCAGAACGGTTGGAAGTCCAAGTTCGTAAACCTGTGTGCACAGCAATAAGTTTCGCTCGAGATTGGTAGCATCTAAGACAACAACGGCAAGTTCCGGATAATCTTTGTGCGTTTCATTGCTGAGAATATCGTAAACCACTTTCTCGTCGTTCGATCGCGGATAAATGGAGTAGGTTCCCGGAAGATCGATGATTTGAATATCAACGTTGTTGTGATGTAATTTTCCTGTCGATTTATCGATGGTAACACCAGGGAAATTGCCGACTTTCTGATTCAAACCAGTTAGTCGGTTAAACAAAGAACTTTTACCTGTATTCGGATTTCCGAAGAGCGCTACTTTTCTCATGCTACCTCAACTAAAACGGCTTCGTCTTTTCGCATGGAAAGCACATAACCACCAACTTCAATTGCAATTGGGTCACCAAATGGCGCTTTGAATAAGAGTTTCACCAGTTGACCGTTTACCAAGCCCATTTCCAATAATTTAGGTTTTAGTTCTGAGGAATCAATTCCAACAACCTGTGCCGTTTCGCCACGTTTTAATTCAGAGAGTTTTCTCATTTAATGTCCACTAATGTTCACACGAAAATCCGGATCATTTACAAACTGTAAGATGACGGGTTACAAATTTACTGAAAAGTGCGGGTTTCGAACGTACCACAAATGGGGTATTAATGGGTTTGTATAAAGACAGAATTATCAGGAAGAAATAGTCTTTTACTTAAAAAATTCGTCATCCGCGTGGCAGATCGATAATTAATCTTTGAGGTTGTCGAGAATTTTCTGAACATCGGTTTCCGTTGATGTCAGCTTTTCTTTGCAAAAAGCAATAAGTGCTGCAGCGCGTTTTACTTTCTCAGAAAGAAGATCCACCGAAATTTCACCCGATTCAATATCGGCAATGATTTCCTGCAATTCGTCGTATGCGGCTTCGTATGTCTGTTTTTGCTCTTTCACATCGCTAATTTAATCAAAAATGAAATGTTAAGTTGTTTCGGTCCGGGTGGAAAATTGTTTCCAATCGTATGTTAAAATCAGAATTTTCTTCGGGCCAGATGGATTCCATTTGTGAGCTAATGCAAAAAGAATAGCTTCGCTAACCAGCCCTGGAGTAACCACCAGGCCATTATCAAAGTTACGTTCGCCAGGGGGAACTGATGGGTCTAGCCATTCCGGATCAATCAAAAGTCTGGCTAATCGGTTTTCAGGATTTCTGATATCAATATATTGATCTGTGATCCTCCAATGATATTCTTTTTGATTCACGATTATGGATCTGAATCCTTGCTTGTTTTTCGCTAACGTCATTTTTTCTTTTTTACTTCGGCGCCTATCTCCTGTGAATCGGTGATAATTTTAAGCATCTGACCAACTTCTGCTTGATTTTTTGCGGATAATACTCCAAACTCATTTGTTACGATCGAATAGCCCCGTTTCAAAACATGAACGGGATCTATCAGTTTCAGTTGCATTTCTTTTTGATTCAACTGGAGCATCTGTTCCTGAATGATCCTTGGCGAAATGCGAGCGAGTTGTTGTTGCAGCGTTTGAATTCGCTGTTCTGACTTATCAACGGTGGTTTTTGAATGAATTTGGATCAGTTGAATTATAGTTGTTTGCTGACTCTTTTTTGCGTCAAAATAATATCCGGAAGAAGAACGTACTGATTTACGTAGTTCATTGATGTGTTGCTTCGATTCAGCAATATATTGTTTGATTCCATATTCAAAATCCTTCACAGCTGTATGAAAAACATTTTGTTCTCTGCGTGTTGCTGTTTGAACATTTTGCTGAAAGTTTTGAACGGCTTGTTGAAATTCGGTTTTTT
>CBFGMW010000257.1:0-4762 GCA_965649925.1 uncultured Fluviicola sp. | reverse complement strand
TTGTGTTGATTTCATTATTGATATTTTTCGAAAAGATAACAACAATTAAACATTTCCAAAAAGTTGAGGGTTATGCTAGGCTTTAAAACAAGTAGGGACAGGTCGCGACCTGTCCCTACTTGTTAAATTGAATAATAATTACTCCGTTATTTCTTCACCCAGCGAACCACTTGCTGTGTTCCGTTTTGAGTTACTTCGATGAAATAAACACCAGGGATCAGGTTTTGAGTTGAAACCACCAATCCGTTTGTTGTATTAACAACAGAACCGGTATTCACCATTTTACCATCAACTCCGATGAAGCGAAGTGTTGTGTTTTCCATAGAACCGCTAAATGTAATTGTTACATTTTCACTTCCCGGATTCGGATAAGCTGTCAAAGCATTGAATTTTGCATCTGAAAGTCCCAGGTTTCCGTCTACACCATCACAGTTTTCATCAATTGAATTTCCTTCAGTGTCGGTTGCATCCGGGTTGATGTTTTCATCTGTGTCGTCACAATCTGTATTGTTTACAACATATCCGTTTGGAGCAGCACAATCTGTTACAGAATTCTGGTCGTCACCAAAACCGTCATTATCTGCATCTGCATAGTAAGTAACCTGAAGAAAACCTTCATCAATATTTCCATCACAGTTATTGTCAATACCGTCACAAACTTCCGCTGCATCCGGATTTATTGAAGAATCTGTATCATCACAATCCAGGTTGTTCGGAGAATATCCGATCTGAATAGCACATCCTAAAACCGGGCTGTTCGGATCACCATACATATCACCGTCTAAGTCCATATAGTAAGTGATGTTAGGAATCCCAACCGAATTGTCAGAATCATCACAATCATCATCATTTGTTACGTAACCTACCGGAGCCGTACAAGCAGATTGAGAATTATTTGCATCACCAAATCCGTCATTATCTGTATCGGCATAATACGTTGTTTGTCCTGTTATTGTGTTGTCGTTGTCATTACAATCTGCCGGAGCGGTTGATACGATATATCCAACCGGCTGTGTACATGAAGTTTGTGTTGTTGTTCCGGCAAAACCATCGTTGTCGTTATCAATTGCCCAGATGGCACCAGGATACTCAGCAGCGTTGTTATCGTTACAATCTGTATTATCAGTTACATATCCTGCCGGAGCAATACAATCTGTTACAGAAGCTGCAGCATCACCGTAACCATCGTTATCAGCATCAGCATAATATGTTGAAGTTGGAAGTGCTGTAAGCGTTCCGAAAAGAGAAACGTTATCATGACGGTAAGTGGCACCTGAACCAGCCATTGAAGTAACATAGAAACGGAATTCAACCGCTGATGTTAATCCTGTAAACTGAGTTGGTAAAGCGATATTTTCGTTTTGAATAACATTTGCAGCAGCAATTGAAACTGTTGCAACGTCAGCAGCATATCCATCTAAGCTTGAACGAATATGAATTGTTGGTGTTCCTCCGGTACCACTGTTTTTATGGGTGAAATGTAATTCTGTCAGATCCATTTCATAACAAGAAGCAGGTGTAACATTGAAAGAATAGTACTCAGTCAAATCTACATCAGTAGCTAGATTCCAGTCAGAATAATTAATTATGTTACTTCCGGAAGCACATGTTAATGTACCGGAAGTAGCCGCATAAGAACCAAAAGTAGCATTCGCAGGTTGTGTTGTTACATCTAAATTAGTTCCGGCACAATCGTTTCCTGTAAACTCGTACATTGCAATTGGAGTTGGAGCTATCACTAAGTCTCCTCCGGTACAATCCTCATCAATTCCGTTGTTAGGAATTTCAGTAGCGCCCGGATTAACAGAAGCGTTTGCGTCGTCACAATCTGTGTTATTCGCTACGTGGTTTGCAGGTGCTACACAGGCAATCACAGAAGTTGAACTTCCATAAGTATCTCCATCGGCATCCAAATACCAGGTTGTTGCTGCTCCGATCAGATTGTCTGAATCATCGCAGTCGTTGCTGTTTATTACATAACCACCAGGCTGCGTACAAGCCGTTGTAGTTGAATTCGGATCACCCAATCCGTCTAGATCGGTGTCAGCATAATAAGTAATAGAGGTAACGATCGTTAAGTTAATGGTTAGAATACTATCGCAACCCAAAGAATTCGGAATAGTATCCATGTATGTTCCTGAAGCCATATAAGTTTCGTCTCCTGAAGGAACGGTATATTGCGTACAAGCTGAAGGAGAAATGGTATTTGTTGTAGGTTGCAAGATCGTTAAATTGATCGTCAAAATACTGTCACACAAAGCTGCATTTGGAATCGTATCCATGTAGGTTCCTGAAGTTGTGTATGTTTCATCTCCTGAAGGAACAGTGTATGTAGAACAAGCCGAGGCAGCAAACGAATGTGCTGTGTTGCAACCAACAACTACCGGAGTTAAAGTTCCGCCAAATGCTAATCCCGGAGCAGCTGAAGGAGAATTATATCCCCAACCACCCGTTGTAGTTTGTCCGCTTGCGTAAAAACGAAAAGTAACGGTGATGTTATCCGCAACATTTTGCAATGCTGAAATACCGCTTAAGTCAATCGCCGGCATTGCACCATTCGCTGTAAGAACGAAAGGAGAACCAATCAAAGTGAAAGTTGTTCCGTCTAAGCTATATGCATATTGCATGGAAACTCCGGAACCAGCAGAAAAGCTAGCTGTTCCGGCAAAAGTTGCATTGATTGTACTAAACGAAAGTGTGTATCCCGGGGCAGCAGAGAAAGTGTTTTCAAAATAATCTGTATTCGCTGTGGAAATTCCGTTATTTTGAAAACCTTGCGTTCTGAATGAATTTGATCCTGCGGATGCCACAGCACCAGCACCTCTTGTCAATTCTGATGAAGCGTCTAGATTAGCATCGAAAACCTCAGCGGTACTGGTTACCACGTTTGCTTCACCCGTAAAATCCCAGGATGCAATTTGTGCAACTCCGATAAGAGGGAATAGGAAAGTTAGAAAAATGAAAAGTCTCTTCATATTAAATTTTTTTCCAAAGGTATGAAAAGACGATGTCAGAACGGTTGATTTTTTCTGTTCCAATTATTTTTCAGCAAATCACCAATCAATATTATAGCGCTAACTTTCAGTTGATTATAAAAAACTAAATCGATTTAAGTATGCGGATTAATAAATCATTAAGATTTGACTTCCATCAAACGCGCAACATATTTTCCGATGATATCGAACTCCAGATTCACCAAACTTCCCTGTTCAAACGTATGGAAATTTGTGTGTTCGTGCGTGTAGGGAATAATGCAGACAGAAAACAATCCTTTTTCAGAATCTACAACAGTTAAACTTACTCCGTTTACAGTGATGGAACCTTTTTGAACTGTTGGCTGATTATCGTCATACCTAAAAGTGTACTTCCAGCTTCCGTCCAAATCTTCTACCTTGATACATGTTCCAACGGTGTCAACATGTCCCTGAACAATATGACCGTCTAAACGAGCACCCAGCTGCATACAGCGTTCGAGGTTCACTTTCGAGCCAACTTTCCACTCGCTCATATTTGTTCTGTCGATGCTTTCTTTGATTGCAGTAACAACATAAGTATCGCCGTCTAATTTCACAACTGTTAAGCAGCAGCCATTGTGGGCAACACTCTGGTCAATCTTCAATTCGTTGGTTATACTCGATTTAACCGTGTAATGGATATTGGTGTCTTCGTGTTCTACTCCCACGATCTCACCTAACGTTTCTATAATTCCTGTAAACATAACTACTAATTGAAAATGTACTCAGTAACCCAATTCTAAAATTGAGTATTAGATTTTCGTATCGTTCATTTTTAAGCGATAGCGAAGCGCTACAAAAATAGCACAGATAGACCAAACGGGAACTGCAGCTTTATCCGTATCCAAATAATTATTCAGGAATGCATGAATAAAGTAGGAACACAATGCAATAATGCAAGCCATGATGATTGTTCGCACTTCCTTATCTTCAGCAGGCCAGCGCTGATACAAGTCGATTCCCAGGTAAAACATGATTCCTACCATTGCAAAAACAATGAGCATTCCGGGAAGTCCGGTTTCAGAAAGCGGACCCAGATATTCACTGTGCGCATTCCCTAAGGTTCCAAAGTTTGTAGAGATAATGGTCAAATTCTCCGGATCCTGGAAACGGGCATATTCGAAAGCGTATGTTCCCGGACCGAATCCAACCAGGGGTCGTTCCTTAAACATTTCAATAGCACACGACCAGCGATTTATACGTTCCAGGTTAGAAGCATCGGTTGTTACATTGGCAGCACTTTGAAATCGTTCGCTGATATTTTCAGTAGTGTGCTCAAATTTGTTTCGTGCCAGTTCCTGTTGAATGCTGTCCCAGGAAAACCAGATAAAAAGTAAAAACGCACCAAATGCTGAAGCTACCCAGCTGAATTTGATCCTGAACCGGATCAGTAAATAAACTCCGCCGCCCAAAACCAGGCTTAACTGGGCTGCCCGGGTATACGAAAAATACAGTCCAAGTAGTGAGATAATGAAAAAGCTTACTAAAATGAATTGAATCAAAGGCGAGTGCTTCTTCGACCAGATCATCCCCATGATTAACGGAACAACAAATGCTACCAAAGCACCATAAATAGTATGATCTTTAAAGAACGGCCACATAACCCAATGACTTTCCTTCTCTCCGAAGCGATATCCCGCATGTACAACAAGTGTAAACACGATGGCAGCGATCATTCCTGAAACAAAGAGCCACAGGAATAACCAAATAGTCTCTTTGCTGGTAAGAATTCCGGATCCGTAAAAAAA
>CBFGMW010000256.1:0-4783 GCA_965649925.1 uncultured Fluviicola sp. | reverse complement strand
TGAACGAAAGTGAAGACAATTTGCATCATGGGATGAATGTCGCAGGATGAGCAAATTAGTGCATTGCAATCAGGTGTTCAGATTGTAGTAGCAACCCCCGGTCGTGTTTTCGATTTAAGAAATCAGGGAAAATTGTTATTTGATGATGTTCGTTTTTTAGTTGTGGATGAAGCTGATCGTATGCTTGATTTGGGTTTTGGACATGATGTAAAAGCCATTCATAAATTCTCCTTTCACCGAAACCGTCAAACGCTTTTCTTTTCTGCAACCATCAATAAAAAAGTAAAAGCGCTGGCTTACGACCTTGTTCGTGATGCCATTCGTATCCAGGTTTCGCCTGAGAACAGAGTTTCCAAAAACGTAGAACATGGTTTTGTTCGTGTTGAAATGGATCACAAGCGTTTTTTCCTGGAAAACATGGTGAAAGAATACGAAAACTTCAGATTTGTTGTTTTTGTTCGTACTAAGGTGCGTTCCGAAAGGGTAGTAGCGGCAATGGAACGTGTGGGTATTGTGGCCGAATTTCTTCACGGCGGCCTGGAACAGGAAAAACGTTTCGATGTTTTAAACCGGTTCAAAAACCAGGAAATTCGGGTGTTGATTACAACAGATGTTGCAGCCAGGGGAATTGATATTCCTGAAGTTGAAATGGTAATAAATTACGATTTACCGGATTCACCAGAACAGTATGTGCACCGGGTAGGAAGAACCGGTCGTGGTATGCAGCTTGGTCAGGCACTTTCTTTTTGCAGTAAGGAAGAAGAAGGTTTATTGAAAGATATTGAAGAATATCTGGCTGAACCGATAAATGAACTGGAAGTTCATGATAATGACTACAAAGCCATACTGAACGACACGGAAGACTTGAGTTACAACTGGAAAAAACTTCTGGATGAGACTAACGAAGAAGATGGTACTTCTGATAAATGGTAAGGGTTCAACTAATTTCTTTTTATTTCTTATAAAGCCTTTAGCTGTTTGGTTTTCATGATGTAGAGCTTAATTTGTTAATAAATTCACTTGGATTTAACAGATTAATTGTTTAGACTTGCTTTGCTAAAACTATGAAATGAAAACTATGAAGGTGACTCTCTCCAAGTTGTCAACTTTGTCTCTTTGAGTATATTTTTTACTCTTAGATTAGATATTGTTATCTAACGTTTTCATTTTGCTATTGTGAACTAAACCAAAAAGCAAATGAAAAAAACTACGATTAGTTTCATGAAATTGGTGCTTCTTTCCGCATTGATTTTGTTCCAATCCAATTTTTCTTTTTCCCAGGTTCCCGGTGTAGTCCGTTGTTATTCGGATGAAATGGATTCTGTTAGAAAAATGGAACACCCTTCATCCGAAACAGATGAACAATTTGAAGCCTGGATAAGCGACGTGATTGAAACGGCCCAGCACAGTAAGATTGTGGGAGGTGTTTATCAAATTCCTGTTGTATTCCATGTTATCCACTCAGGTGAGGCAGTTGGAACAGGAACGAATGTTTCTCAGGCAGCCATTCAATCGCAAATTGATGTTTTGAATGAAGATTTCCGCAGAATATTCGGTACTAACGGTTACAACACAAATCCACTTGGTGCAGATACAAAAATTGAATTCTGTCTGGCTCAAAGAAGACCTGATGGTTCTGCATTTGCAGCCGGTCAGCCTGGTGTAAATCGTATTTTATATTCTACCATTAGCGGAACAGCTCCTCCCTTCAGTACAAATTTTATTGACGCTACAATTAAAACATGGACATACAACGGCGGAGTTGCCACAGCTACACGAGGTTGGGTTCCAACAAAATATATGAATATCTGGCTGTGTAATATCTCAGGCGGAATCTTAGGTTATGCGCAATTTCCAACTTCACCGCTTGGGGGAATGTTTGATTGTGCTTCTGGTGGTTCTGATGCCACAGACGGCGTGGTATTTCTCTATAATTCCATCGGGAAAAGTTCTGTTACCGGGTTTGGAGGAGTTTATAATGAAGGTAGAACTGCAACTCACGAAATTGGTCACTGGCTTGGACTTCGTCATATCTGGGGCGATGGTGGTTGTACGGTAGACGATTATTGCAATGATACTCCGTTAGCCGCAGCCGCAAATTTTGGTTGTCCTACAATTAACAGTTGCACCAATGCACCTGACCCTGGAAATGACATGGTTGCCAATTATATGGATTATACAGACGATCTCTGTATGAACATATTCACGAATGATCAAAAACAACGAATGAGGGCTGTTCTAGAAGGAAGTCCGAATCGTGTTTCCCTGATTAATTCAGATGCCTGTACACCTCCTAATCCGAGCGATGCTTCTATTACAGACGTATTTAACCCGAAAGGAGACAATTGTACCGGATCAATTATTCCGAGTGTGCAGCTTCGAAACAGAGGATCAAACGCATTAACATCTGCAACTATTTCCTATTCAATAGATAATGGTACTGCTACAACATTCAGCTGGACCGGTTCATTGGCGGCTTCAGGTTCTGCAACGGTTGCTCTACCTGCTTTTACGGCTACGCTTGGAACGCACACTATTAAATCGTGGACTACACTTCCAAACGGAGTAGCAGATCCATCAACAACTTATGATACATCATCTATATCATTCGTTGTTTCTAATGGTATCATGCCGAACTATACACAGAATTTTGAGTCAGAAACTTTTCCGCCTGATTTACGCTGGGTAGTTGAAAATGTAAATGCCGATTGTCGTCAATGGACAGCTTCATCTGCTGTTTCTGCAGCCGGGACATTTGTCAATAATGCTGCTATGTTACCGTTTTATCAGAATGGAAACACAAGTAATGAGAATTTGTACACACCAATTTTTATTCTTCCTTGTAACGCAACAGCCGCTTCATTAACTTTCAATGTTGCTTATCGTCAGCGCTTGGCAGGTTCAAATGATCGGTTAATCGTAGAGATTTCTCAGGATTGTGGTGCTACCTGGACAGCAACCGGATATGATAAACAAGGGTCTGTTCTGGCTGTAAGTGGTACTTTGGCGGCTTCAGAATATTATCCTACAGCTGCAAATCACTGGAGAGCAGAAACCATTAATTTACTTTCTTATGTAACTTCTACTTCCAAAAATATTCGTTTCCGTTTCAGAGGAATAGCGAATAATGGCAATAATATTTTCGTAGATGATATTGTGTATTCTGCAACTACCCCTGGCGAAATTCAATTGAATCAAGCTGCAACAGATGTTTTGGACGGAGGATATTACAACTTCCCCGATGTAAGTGCCGGATCATCTGCAACACAAACGTTCACCATTACAAATACGGGAACTACGAGTTTAACACTTACCGGCCCGATTACTGTTACAGGAACAGGCTTTTCACTAGGAACAACCTTTGGAACCACAACTGTGGCAGCCGGGGCAACAACAACTTTTACGCTTACATTCGCTCCTGCGGCAGGAGGAAGTTTCACAGGTACCGTTTCTTTTGGAACGAATGACTGCGATGAAGGAACATACAACTTCCAGATCAACGGCGTTGCAACCGTAACCCCGCCTGTAGCTGATTTCTCTGCAACTCCGCTTACAATTTGTCAGGGTAGTACTGTAACATTTACCAATTTGTCTACCAATGCGGTAAGTTACTCCTGGAATTTTGGCGCGGGTGCAACTCCGGCTACAAGTACTGCAGCAACCCCAACGGTTACATTCTCTACTGCCGGAACGCAAACAATTACTTTAACTGCAACCAATGCTTTTGGTTCTGATGTTGAAACAAAAACGGCATATATTACGATTCTTGGCTCAACGGCACTTCCTTTGACTGAAGGATTTACCGCTGCTACTTTTCCTCCTACAGGATGGAATATTGTAAACGGAAATGCCTCTACTACTAGCTGGGTAAGAAATGCAACTATCGGATTCGCCCCAACTGCCGGTAATTCCATGCTGTTTGATAATTTTACCTTTAATGATTCGGATGACGATGAAATGCGAATCAAACCATTGATATTTACCGGGTTTTCAGCTGCTCAGTTGACTTTTGATGTGGCTTATGCACCTTACAACGCAGCAAACTATGATGGTTTGGAAGTTTTGGTGTCAACAGATTGTGGAGCTACATTCACTTCGGTTTATTCAAAATCCAATACTGTTCTCGCTACAGCTGCTGCTACAACAACTATTTTTACCCCTACAGCTGCGCAATGGAGAACAGAAACTGTTAGTTTAACTCCTTATGTTGGCCAGTCGAATGTAATAGTTGCGTTCAGAAACTTATCAGGTTATGGAAACAGATTATTTATAGATAACATTAACGTTACAGGTAGTATAACTGCTACGGCGAATTTCACCGCAACTCCAAATCCGGCTTGTGTCGGACAAACTGTAACTTATACAAATACATCCACGGGAGCAAGCTCATACAGTTGGAATTTTGGTGCCGGAGCAACGCCTGCCACTGCAACAACTGCAGGTCCGCATACGGTTACTTATTCAAGCGCCGGTACAAAATCGGTTAGTTTGCAGATCAACGGAACGGGACCAACTTCTACGCAATCTGTTGTTGTGAATGCTTTACCGGCAACACCAACAATTACACCAAGCGGATCCACAACTTTCTGTACGGGAGGTTCTGTAACTCTGTCAGCTCCGGCTTCAACGAGTTATTTGTGGTCTCCTGGTGGAGCAACAACTCAAACGATAAACGTTACCACAGGTGGTTCGTATACTGTGACTGTGTCAAATGCTTCGGGTTGTACCGCAACTTCTGCTGCAACAGTTGTTACGGTTAACACGGCTCCTGCAACACCAACAA
>CBFGMW010000255.1:0-4785 GCA_965649925.1 uncultured Fluviicola sp. | reverse complement strand
GGTTAGTGTTCCTATTGGTAAGAAAATAAAGGCATACGGTTATATTCTCAATGGCTGGCAAGTAATAAGCGATGTGAATAACCCGCTTTCTTTGGGAACACAAATTGAATACCGGCCCTCAAAAACGGTATTAATCAATTGGGACACTTACGTTGGTGACGAATCTTCTAAGTTAGCTCCGGAAAACCGTACCCGTTATTTTACAGATGTTTACTTAATCTACAACTCTCCAAAGAAATTCTCAATGTCTACATGCGCGTACGTTGGCCTCCAGGATAAAAAAGATTCACTTGGCACAGAATCAAATGCGGTTTGGTGGCAGGCTAATCTGATAGCCTCTTATCAGTTTACAAAGACTGTTTCATTAGCAGGTCGAATTGAGTATTACAATGATCTCAAATCCGTTCAGATTGTTCCGATTACTTCAGTAAAAGGATTTGATGCATACAGTGCTGGTTTGTGTATGAACGTGAAAGTGGGTGACAATGCTTTATTCAGGTTGGAAGGGAGATCATTCTTTTCAGAACGGAAAATGTTTATCAGTGAAGACAACCAGGAAACTAATTGGAGTAACCTGTTGATCACCAATTTGACAGTTTGGTTTTAAACATTTGAACATACGCGGATACAGGAATTTATCAAAACCTCTCTGCTTCAAATCTTTTTACTTTTTTGATGGACTTAGTTACAGCCAGATACCTGTTGAATAATATGGTTCTATATACCTGTTAAAAATACTATGCGATCTGTGTTTCATAGTAATCGTCTACTCAAAAAAACGTAACTTTGTTATCCGTTCACCTTACTTAGTTCTGTGTGTTAACGGGTGTTCCGCTTTGTCGGAGCAAGCCCATGTAGTAAATAGTTGACGTCTAACATTTTTAACGAATGGGGAGTCTTGTAATTTCAATGGCGGGCTGCATTCTTAGCAATAAGAATTCGTTTCGGCGAACGGCAGATTACAAAGAAATACAGCGAACTAAATCGTGCTTTTCTGAGACGTTCAGAATATTCCTTGCATGAAGATGTGAGGGTACTACATGGGTTTTTTATTTCCAATTGTAGAACAAAAAAACAAATTTATAAAATTGTGTTTTTACCCCGATTCCAGGGTGGTTCAGACTGTTTTCACCGACAAGATTATTTTCTTCCGTAAGTAGTAAAAACCTTCGCTTCATTCGAAGCACTTTTCGTTACCATGTTGTTATCATCAAAAGAGTCGATAGTCAGATTTTCAACCGTGTTTTGATCTGAATCGGTCAATGTAAGATCTTTTCCTTTTAATGTCCATTGTCCTCTTGATTGAACCTGAATAAGCGGAACCCCGGTTTTTCTCCAGCTTTCATTTACAACAGAATCGTAATAAATAAAGTACCCGTTCTTCTGAAGATTCAAAATCAAAACAGTAGGACTATTCTTTAGATCAATAGATTTTGAGTTTTTATCCTCTTTCTTAGATAACTGCCATCTCCCAACCAACTCTTCCTTATCTAAATTAGACTCCGAACAAGAAAATAGCGACAATGCAGAAATTGCTAATCCAAAACAAACGTTAATCTTCATCTGATAAATGTAGAAAATAAGCCTGTTATAAAAATGCGGTATAGCAGATTTTTATTCAAAAAAGCGTGAAATTTCTGCATAAATCACGGTCAATGCAGTTTTGAATTGATTTTTAAATGGGAATGACTGAACAATTAAGGAACTCAATTAGATTTGCCTGCCGACAAGGAAATAGTAGTATTTTCGCTTGCAACAAAATTTCAATGACGCATTTCCCCGTAACCAATTCAAATCTTTCCGCTGTCCATATCGGATTGTTTTTGCAGGAAAAATATGCTCTCAGCGCACAAACGAAATGTGAGATCATAAAAGCCGGAATTAATGATACATATCTGGTAACAGACAACAATCGAAAATTTGTGTTTAGGATATACAGTCTCAATTGGCGTACAAAAGCAGAGATTTCTGAAGAGATTAAGCTGTTAAATCAATTGAGAGAAAAGAATGTGTCTGTTTCTTTTCCCATTTCCGATAGTGAAGGCAATTTTATTCAATCGTTGAACGCGCCGGAAGGTGAACGGTTTGCTGTGCTTTTTAGCCATGCGGAAGGTGAAAAACTGCATGTTGTTTCTGTAGAAACTCATTTTGAAATCGGGAAATTGATAGCTCAGTTCCATCAAACAACAATTGGTCAAAAATTGGATAGGGTAGACTATACTCCTGAATTAATTTTGATTGATTCACTGAAAAAAGTAGAAAACTTTCTAAATTCAGATTCCGAAGAGTACCGATTCATGATCTCTGCTCAAAAACAACTCCTGAAACTGTTTTCTGCTGCAGATGCTTCCCAAATTCGACAAGGAGTTGTGCATTTGGATATTTGGTTCGACAATCTGAATATTACAAAAGAAGGCAAGCCGACTATTTTCGACTTCGATTTCTGTGGAAACGGCTGGCTTTGCCTTGATGTGGCTTATTATATTCTCCAGCTACACAATGTTGAGAAATACGAAGCAAACGATTATCAGCCTAAAATGGATAGCTTCCTACGGGGTTATGAGTCAGTAAATCCATTGAGCCAGGAAGAAAAACGATTGATCCCGATGCTCGGAGTGAGTTTGTATTTTTTCTATTTGGGAGTTCAATGCCATCGCTACAATAACTGGTCGAATTCTTTTTTAAATGAGAATTACCTGAAACGATTTATTAATGGTTTGGTGAAAAGGTATTATGATATGTACGAACTCGGGAATAGTTAATACGTCAATCCGGAATAAGCTTCGGAATCCATAACTGACACTGAACTGCCCGATGGTCTGAATAAGCTTTCTCCTGGATTTTGAATTTGCTCGAAACCAAATTCGGCGTATGAAAAATATAATCGATTCTCCCCGCCGGAACTTTCCCAACATAAGTTACACCTAATCCAAAGCACGATTCACGGTAAGAATCAATCAGTGTTCGGTTGAACTGATTGTAGACGTAAGACATTGGGGTATCGTTGAAATCGCCGCAAACAACCACGGGATAAGGCGATGATTCTATGTGTTTGACAACTTTTCTGGCTTGCTCAGCACGAGTTGGGTAGGCGATGGTCAACTTTTCAAAAAGGAGCCGGGCAGTAGATTTTTTGCCGCCTGCTTGCTTGTTTTTTTCTCCGAACAGGGCATAATCCTCCTGCTGTAATTTGATAGACTGCAGATGAATGTTGTAAACACGAATAGTGTCGCGTCCTTTGACAATGTCGGCATAAATGCAGTAATTATCTGTGTTCGCATTAACTTCAAAAGTAACATCTCCCTGTGCAATCATTTCATACTTTGAAAGCATGCAAATCCCAAAGTTTTGACGTTGAATACGTTTGTGGGAATAACGTTCGTGCGTATATTTTGTGCCTAAAAGTTTGGCTATGGTGTCTTTTGTAACGAAGCGTGTTGGTTTGTCCTGGTGGTAGAATTCCTGGAAACAGATCACATCCGGATCTTCCCGGTGAATAAAGGAAATAATGGAATCGCGATTAGACCGTGCTTCTTCCAGGTTCTCGTTGTACACGTCAAACAAACGAACGTTGTAGCTCATAATCTTAAATACATTCGCATCCTGTGGAATTTCGTCTTCACTCCCCAGAGCAAGCGTTCTGAAATGGAGATTCCCGCCAAGTAACAGTGCGCCAAGCATTACAAAACCCCAGCGTGATTTCATGAATGCCCATATAATTCCAAGTACAATTACGGAAATAACAATAATCGGGTAAACCAGTCCGAAAAAAGGGACAAGTTCAATGGTGTCGGGATGAATGTAAGGAGATAAATAGGCCAGGAACAAGGATGCAACGGCAGTGACACTCGCAATGACAAGTATCGTTCTGAATCGTATTATTTTTTTAAACCAATTAGCCATTCTTACTTTGAGAAAACAAAAAATCTTTTTCTGCCTTCGTTAATGATTCATATCCTGATTTTGAAATTTTATCCA
The DNA here is from genome assembly GCA_965649925.1 of uncultured Fluviicola sp. GTDB lineage: Bacteria > Bacteroidota > Bacteroidia > Flavobacteriales_D > Crocinitomicaceae > Fluviicola. The sequence continues at coordinate 807 of CBFGMW010000255.1, read as the reverse complement.
AAATTGCATTCGTTCTTTCCTGTTTAGCCTTTTTCTCCAGGTTGTACTGTTCATCTGTTTTAACAGTTCTTCCTCCTTTTTCTACCCTTAATTTTGTTTTCGGTTTGAACAAATTGGACCAGAAAAGTTTCCATCTTTGAGCAAATGTCTCCGACATATTGATGATATTATTCTTCGAATGTAAGTTTTGTATCGATAAAAACCCAATTAATGCTCCACCTAAATGTGCAATATGTGCTGTTTGGTCATTGGAACCGATGCGGATCAGATCTAGAAAAATGTACAATCCGGCTAGAATTATCAGGCGAACAGGAATAATTCCGAAAATCGAAACCTGGATATTGGGTCTGTAAACCGCCATAGCAATAAAAACCGCCATAATTGATCCTGATGCTCCCAAAACGTGGACATTGAAATACTGCGGGAATAAAATATTTGCGAGAACTTCAAATAATCCGCCCGCAATACCACCAATAATGTAAAGGTGCACCAATCGGCGGGAAGAAAAGAATTGCACGAACATCGATCCTGCAAAATACAGGACCAGCATATTCATCAGAAAATGAAAGAAGTCGAAATGGGCGAAAATACTTGTGATCAATCCCCAAGGCTGATAAACCAGACCTTTTAACGATGCATCAAGTGTAAATGTCCGGTCCAGGAATTCGGCAATATTTAATTCGTTTCCACTGGCACGACCAACCAAAGCAATTAAATGAATTGCAACGAAAACAAGGGTATTAACAGCGATAAGTTTCACCAGAGAACCATTTCTCAGCTGGTGGCGAAGATTATCTATAATCGGAT
>CBFGMW010000254.1:0-4796 GCA_965649925.1 uncultured Fluviicola sp. | reverse complement strand
GAAACCGTAATTAAGAATCGCTTCCCTACTTGCTTCCATAGAAGCAGGAATGAGTTTGGAAAGAATGAACGATCCGGCAGTTACAGGAATTAGTGATAAACAAATGGCCATGTACATTATCCCGACACGTTTGTTGTAACGTTTCTTTTTCTCCGGAATGTTTTTCTTGTTTCTGGCTTCAAGCCAGATTAAAACTCCGGTTATGATTACAAAACAGGTTAATAATGCCATCAGGAAATAAACCAGTTTCAGCATGTAAGATCCAACTGATCCGATGTTACCGAATTGGGCATAATGCAGTCTTCTGACCGAACCCCAAACGCCGTTGTAATAGGAAACTTCGCCCGGATTCTGAACGTCGATTTCCTTTCCGTTTATATCGTAAGTTACTTGTGCTTCACCAAGAAACTGCTTACTGATATGCTGTTCACCATTAATTTGAACGGTCATTGAATCGCTTCCGTAGTGCAGGATATAAAAACCGGTCGACTTGAAATTATCCCATTTCTTTTCCGTTTTCGCCATCAACTCGTTCAGATGAACTGTTTTATCTGATTTCTTTCCGAGACTTGTTTCTGTTTTACGAATATCCAGATCACGGTACATTTTTTCTCCATCACCCTGGTACACCCACAATCCGTTCGTTAGCGCAACCAAAATCCCCAATCCGAACATAGAACCGGTAAGCGCATAAATGAATTGAAAAGGTAAACCAATGAATCCAAGAGCCGTATGCGCATCGGTCCAGATTGTTTTCATTTTTTGTTTCGGTCTGAAAACAAAGAAATTTGAGAACACTTTTTTCCAGTGAACAATAACTCCGGTTATAATTGCAAAGAAGAAAAACAAAGCCACAAATCCGGAAATATAATAGCCAATACGATCTAACTGATAATAGAAATGAAGCAGGTACAATAATTCGCCCAGGCTGAAGCTTTCCGATTGCGAGATCAATTGTTTTTTTGAATCGCTGTATCCAAAACGAAAACTTTCCTGTCCGGCTTTTCCAGCTGAAGTATCGGCAGTTTCTGAAATATAGAATGAGTGTTTTCCGCTGAGAGCTGAAGTTCTGCCGTAAATCTTCCGACCATAGATATGCGGAACTTTCTTCTCCATTTTTTGTAAGATCAAACTGTAATCAGCTTTCCGTGCGTTTTCGAGTTCAACCTTCGCCTTCCCTTCCGTAGTGGCGGACTCCCATTCTTCTATTTCCTCTCTGAAAAGCGTAAACGAACCGGCGAAGAAAATTACAAAAAGCCCGATGGTAATTGAAATTCCACTAACGGTATGCAGGTGGAAAAAGATATTATACTTGCGATTATTACTCATGATTTAAATGCAATCGGATTGATGGATTGTCCAAGGAAAATAAGCCCGTATAATACAGCCAGTATTATCAGATAAAGAAGCCAGCATTTCAAACCATTCTCAAACAAATAAGGAATAAGCATGAAAGTGATCCAGACAGGGAAAAATCCGTAAACTGAAGTCACAACGGCTACCTGGTAATCCGGGAGCCAGAAACAAAGCGCAGCAAAAACAAACGAAGTAATTAACAATCCACCGATAAAAGCGGCTGTAAACTTTGTAAATTGCTGCCAGCCGGATGATAAATACTTCTTATTTGCCGGCATAGGACTTTTTTGATCGTTCATAGGTCAATAACGGACGAAGAATCAATGTACAGCAGGCTATTATAAAATAAGCAAACAATCCGAAGAAAATTCCAGCTAAAATCCCGGTTTTTGCGATAAAAATTATTCCGGCGCACGACAACAGGACCGGAGCGCAGATTTGCAGCAGTTGCCGATTAGTCTTTAAACTGATTTCCCAAACGTAAAATGTATGAGCTGTTTTTGAAGACCTCAAATACAACAAGTAGTTCCCGCAAAACAATAAGATCAAACCAAGCAGATACACACCATTAATTTTGCACAAAAATATTATTTAGAAGTATTCTAAACAATACCCAAAACAAGGTATACGTAACTTATCTTAACAATATATTTGTACTTTAACTTTTGAAGAGATGGAAGAGGAGGAGAGAAAATATCACGAGATAGCGAGTAAATTTGCAAATAGTACTAAGAGTAATTTATTTGGAAAACCCTGCTATAAGATTAATGGAAAACCCTACGTATGCTTTTTTGAGGACTGTATGGTTTTTAAATTGAGCGGAGATTCGCACCAGGAGGCCTTAAGCCTTGACGGAAGTTGTTTGTTCGATCCGGGAAAGAAAAATCACCCGATGAAAGAATGGGTTCAGGTTCCTGCACATTATTCCGAAAAATGGCCCGAATTCACCGAATCAGCATATAATTATTTGCTAAGTTTGACTTCATGAAAATTGGAGCTCTTATTATTATTACAATTTTATTTTCCTGTAGTCCAATGCGCAAATTTGAAGGCATTGAAAAGATTCATTTTGGTTCCGGAGGTGGGTTCACAGGTGGAATTCTAACAAATACATTGGAGAAATCCGGCGTTGTTCTGAAAGATGGTACCGAAGTTCAGCAATTGGACCAAAAACAAACATCCCAACTTTTTGCCTATACACACAAATTGAAATCAGATACGATAAACGAGCCCGGAAACATGTACTATTTTATTGAGTTCAACGACAATGGTGTCAACTATCGTTACGTTTGGAGTTCCATTCAAGCACCAAATGAAGATTTGAATAATTGGTACAAACAGCTGAATAAATTAGTTAAAAAAGAAGAGGAATAGTTTATTGGACTTTACGGATTATCCGTAACTTACGAGTCTATAAACTAGTAACTCATGAAAAAACACCTCCTTATTAAAACGAAGCGACTACCCGATCTGCTTCTGTTTTCCCTTGCCCTAATAACTATTTCCACCCCCTCATTCGCTCAAAAGATTATTGAAGGTAAAGCAGCCAACGACAAAATTCATGGCGCAGCTATGATTCGAATGGTTGATAACAGAACCGCTCCTGATTTTATCCGGTTGAGTAGTTCTTCACAGTTAAGTGCCGGTGAATCTGTTTCCTGGATGAAAACCAATCTTGGTCTCAACGAAAATGAGTCTTTAGAACCAAAAAGAACAGAAAACGACGAGCTGGGATTTCAACATGTAATCTATCAGCATTTCTACAGTGGTGTTCCCGTTGAATACTCTGAATACCGCACACATATTCAAAACAATAAGGTCATTTCTCTTAACGGACAAATTTATACCGGAATCCAACTAAATATTACTCCGAATATTTCAATGGAAACCGCTGTTGCAAACGCAAAAAGCTTTATTGGTGCAGCAACATACCGCTGGGAAAGTGTCTCGGAAGAAACACATTTGAAATTGAGAATGAACGATTCTCTGGCTACTTATGCTCCGCAACCAACTTTGGTAATTGTTCCTATGAACGGTAATTACGATTCACCGGATTTTCGCTTGTGTTACAAAATGGACATTTATGCTACGGCGCCGTTATCGCGCTCATGGGTTTACGTTGATGCAAATACCGGTGAAATTGTCTGGAAAACAGACCGGATTCATGATACAGATACTCCGGGAACAGCTCAAACAGCTTACAGCGGAACAAAACCGATTATTACAGATTCATTTTCCGGAACATTCCGCCTGCGTGAATCTGGCCGTGGTAACGGAATTGAAACATACGATATGAACGAAGGAACCGAATACGGTGATGCCGTTGATTTTACTGATTCAGATAATAACTGGGGAATAACAACTCCTGCCTTTGATCAATATGCACAAGATGCTCATTACGGAGCCGAGCAAACTTACGATTACTACTTCAATGTACACAATCGGAATTCGCTCGACAACAATGGCTTCAAGCTTGTAAATTATGTTCATTACGACCAGGATTACGCAAACGCATTTTGGGACGGACAGGAAATGACATACGGCGATGGCGACGGCGGAACATTTGATTCACCGCTTACAACTATTGATATTGCAGGTCATGAAATCACTCACGGATTAACAGAAAACACAGCTAACCTGGTTTACGAATACGAATCGGGTGCATTAAATGAATCGTTCTCAGATATTTTTGGTGTTACCATCGACAATTTTGGAAATGGCACAACCGGAAATGCTTTGTGGAGAATTGGTGAGCAATGTACTTCAAGCGGAAATGGGATTCGTTTAATGAGCAACCCAAGTGCATTTGGAGATCCTGACACATTTGAAGGAACCAACTGGGTCGATCAGGGCGGTGCAGATAACGGCGGAGTTCATACGAATTCAGGGGTGCAGAATTTTTGGTACTACCTCATGTGCAGTGGTGGAACCGGCACAAACGACAATGGTGATGCATACAATTTAACAGCTATGCCAATGGCCGATGCAGCGGATATTACTTACCGTAATCTCACAGTTTACCTAGGAGCTAATTCCACATTTGCCGATTCGCGTTTCTACAGTATTCAATCAGCAATAGATCTTTTCGGAGGTTGTAGTCCGGAGGTTATTAAAACAACAAATGCATGGCATGCAGTTGGAGTTGGGGCACTTTTTGATGTAACTATTAACGCAGATTTCGCTGCAGGTGCAACCAATATCTGTACTGCGCCCGCCACCATTAACTTTCAGAACTTAAGCAATAATGGTACAACATATATTTGGTATTTCGGAGACGGACAAACCTCTACTGACCAAACACCGGAACACACCTATTCTGCAAACGGAACCTACAGTGTTTCTTTGGCAATTGACGGTGGAGCCTGTGGTACAGATTCAACCAATGTGAACAATTACATCACAGTAGCTTTGCCGGATGTTCCAACAACAGCAGATCAAAG
>CBFGMW010000253.1:0-4807 GCA_965649925.1 uncultured Fluviicola sp. | reverse complement strand
ACGGGAAGCAGCAAAATCAATTCGACCATTCTTTTTCAGGTAATACATTACTTTTTTAGAATCGTCTAATTTCAGTTTTTCCTTTTCTTCGTTAAAGCTCTTATCGGTTTCTTTCAGGAAGATCAGATTGTCGACCAGAGGAAACCGGATCATACGCCCTGTTCCTTCTTTTGTATTTCTAACTTCTTCAATGGTTCCTTTCGGAATAACCACTTCGGAAATAAATGTTTCGTTTGGAAGTGTAAACCACAATTTGACTTCTTTTCCACGAATTTCTTTGGTGATTTCGTATACTTTCGGATTGCCATGGGTATTACTGGCTCCAATATTCAAATCGCCATCATTCAAAAACTGGACAATTTCTTTATCGGAGATATTCAGCTTGTCATAAGCTTTCTGATCTTTCTCGGAAACAACCAAAATACGGCCAAGAATAGTGTTCTTTACCCGACTTCCAGGCAGCCACGAACAACCCCTGTTATCGAAAAAGAAGATTACGAAGATTAGTCCTAAACCAAACCCGATTCCGTAATATTTCAGCCGTTTAAGGAAATTTTTCATTTACATTTTTTTTCGGTTGCAAAAATAGTCAAAAATGTAGGGACAAGTCACGACTTGTCCCTACATGTCCGTACATTTTTGGCGTTATAGCACAAAAAAAAGTCCTTATCGAATAGATAAGGACTTTTTCAAAAATATTTTTTTGAATTAAATCAATGCATCCAATTTGGCAGTCAATTGATTTTTTGGAACTGCACCTACAGATTTATCTGCAATCTCACCTCCTTTAACAAAAAGAACTGTTGGAATATTTCTGATCCCGAATTGTCCTGCAACAACCGGATTTAAATCTACATTTACTTTTCCGATTACTGCTTTTCCTTCGTATTCAGTTGCCATTTCTTCGATAATCGGAGTCAGCATTCTACATGGTCCACACCATTCTGCCCAAAAATCTACTACTACCGGTTTGTCTGACTTCAACACTAATTCCTCGAAATTCGCGTCTGTTATTTCTAATGCCATAATTTGTTGTTTTATAAAGTGACTTTCGCCAACCCAAAGTTAATTTAAAATTCTTCTACTCAAAATTTCGACCAAAACAATTTACACCGTCAGCTTGTCATGCTGAACACTTAAACGCTTCATTGTTTTTTGATTTTCTGTCTCCAAACAGTAGAAATAAATGCCATTCTCCAGCGTAGAACTGTCAAATCTGACGATATGTCCGCCGCTATTAACTACTTCATCTTTCAGAACTTGCAATACTTCCAATGTCCGGTTCAAAATACTAAATTTCACTTTCCGGGATTCTTCAATTGTAAAATAGAACTCCAGCTCACCGGAAACAACAGTGGTTTCCAACTCAAATAGTTTAGCGTACTTTTTCTGATCAATGTGTCCTTTACTAAAACGCTTGATAATTCCTTTGTAGAGCAGGTAGAAAAATAAAAAACCGGCTAATCCGAATATAATCGAGTGCAGATAACGTTCAGCTCCTAATCTGCTTATATCCTGGTTCATCCGGTAAATAGAGAATGAAACAAGTACCATACTCAGACACAATGCGATAATTTGTCCTTTTCTTGTCATAATGATATAATTCCTTCAATGGCCGCAGCCTTGTTATAAACGGCAATGATGTCATCAACTGTCAGCATCATTTCTTTGGCAGTAACACTAATGTATTTGCCCGTTTTTGATTCATGAAAATTCAATTCTGACAAATCATCGAACAAAGCAGCTGCCTGCGCAATTGCATGAGAATTATTCGGGACAATAAATTTAAAGAGATAAACATTTGGCCATTCTTGTAATTCTAATTGTGCTCTCAGTTTATCAAAAGGATCGGAACTCATGATTTTCTATAAATAAGATAACCGCAAAGATAACCTCTTTAGTTCCATTGCGAACAATTTAATAGTTTCGTTTTCGGGTATTCTGTCCACAAGTTGTTCACTAAGTCCGGAAAACGTTTGAATCTTTGCTTCTTTCATCCATTGGAAACCGGCTTGTAAATGCATAACGTTTTCCGCTATGCCGACTTTAGGATCTTCTTCGTCCAACTCGAAATCCGGCAACAGGGAATAAAATCCTTTCATAAATTCAAAGCCAAATCGGATTAGTTCAAGCATCTCTTTCGCAGAATCAGTTTGAAAGATCTGCAATTTCCACTTCGACAGAGCTGCCGAATACAATGCCCATTGTTCTGTTGCTCCTTTTCCGGAAAAGTCGGGCAAGTGTAATACGAATTCTGCTCTCGAAACATGGAGCTGTTCTTCGAGCACACTCAATTGGGTTAATTCAGAAATACGCGATTTTACTGTAGCCCGAAGCAATGGTTTTTGCTGTAAATGCCGTTTTATTTCGAACAATTTATCTTCAAAAAAGCTTAAGGCATCTTCTTCGTCTTCAAAAGTCCGGTTTCCGAAAGTTATCACTACTCAGCCTCGCCTTTATTCCTGCGCGCACGGATATTGAGAAATTCAACAAACAATGCATACACCATTGCAAAATAGATATAGCCTTTTGGAATGTGCTGACCAAATGCTTCGGCCATTAACAAAACCCCGATTGTTACCAGGAATCCCAATGCAATCATTTTAATAGTCGGGCGCGAGTTGATAAAATCTGCAATTGGCTTAGCAAAGATCAGCATGATAATCATTGAAACAATTACAGCTGCAAAAATGATCACGAGCGGATTACCATGTGTTTCATGACTAATATCGTTTGTCATACCAATCGCTGAAATAACCGAATCAAAACTAAAAATGAAATCTACCATTACAATTTGAAGGATAACCGCACTTAAACGAACTTTGCGTTTCTTCTTACCTTCTACTTCGTGTCCTCTGATACTTGAATGCATTTCCCCCACTGATTTATAGATCAGGAATAATCCCCCAATCAATAAAACCAAACTGTGTCCGGTGATTTTCTCGGTTGTATACGGGAAGTAATGAAGCCACTCAACTGATTTAAACAGGAAATCCTGATCTAACTTCATGATCCAGGAAACAACAGTTAATAAGAGTATACGGATGATCAAAGCGAGACTTAAACCTAAAATCCGGGCTTTTCTCTGATCTTGTTTTACAAGTCTGTCTGTTATGATAGAAATGAATATAATGTTATCGATACCCAAAACTATTTCTAGTAAGGTTAATACAACAAGATAAAAAATTCCGGTACCTGTTGCTAAAATTGAAAAGTCCACGTTTCTAGTTTTGGGACAAAAATACACAGCAACTTCAAAACAACAGTCATTTTAACGATAATTGACTTGTTAATATTCACACGTAAAATAGAAAATCTTTTTATACGGATTATTTTTTTTAAGAAATCGTTTTCATACATTTGAATTACAAAACCTTAACCCACCTCAGGCGGGTTACAAACCAATAGAGAGAGCTTCAAACTGTTTTTTCGTAGTAGTTTTTAACAGTTGAAGCTCTTTTTTCATTTCGACTTCGCTCAATGCCCCCATTACTATTGATTACAAGTCAGATTCATTTGAATAAAAAATCATTTTTCCGCAATTTTCTCAAAGTATCTTTTCAGAATAGCTGCATTCCCACGACCAATGGTATCTATTTCCAGTACTTTCGCGCGCTTATTTTTGGCAGGAACAACTAATTGGCTTAATGCGCTTTTCAATTCTGAAAGTGTAGCTGTTAATTGATATTCGACATCGAATCCTTCACAAATTCCTTTGGCTTTGAACTCGTGTTCAGCAACGAAGACTTTTTCCAGCTGATTAGTAGTTGCAGGACCGGGAATAATATTGAAAATATCTCCGCCTCCATTATTCACCACAATAATTCGCAAATTAGAAGGCAAATGTTTATTCCAAAGCGCATTTGAATCATAGAAAAAGGAAAGATCACCGGTTACCAAAACGTGTAATGTTTCCGAATCGGCCAATGCCGCACCAGCGGCTGTCGACGTACAGCCATCAATTCCACTCGTTCCGCGATTACAATACATCTCACCTCTAAAACTATTCGGAAAAAGCAATCCGTAACGGATCATGGAACTATTCGAAAAATGAACTTTGGTATTTGCTGGCAAAGCCTCTAAAATGGTTTCCACCACCTTGAAATCAGAATATTCTACTGTCTCAGCAAACCGTTTATGAATCTGCTGTGTTTCAGTAAGTGCAGCAATCCATTTCTCCGAATAATCAGAAATCACGGGAGCTTTTAAACAATCATCCAAAACAAGTTGTAAAACCGACTCAAGATCTGCATCTACCGACAGGTGTAATCCATGAAAAGTATCGGAAAAATCAAATTGCTGATCAATGGTTATCACTTTCGCACCTGAATCACGTAAGTATTTTTTAATGCGCTTCGAAACAATTGCACCACCTACCTGAAAAATCAAATCAGGGTAAAAGGAGTTATCGGAACCAATTCTGGCCAAAACCGAATCTATTGGCTCTATCAGTTTCTTTCCTGAAACATTGCTCGTGTGCTCGGTTAAAACAACCAAGGAATCCTGCTCCGACAAATCGAGCAACAATTGATCAACCTGTTTATCCGGTCGTTTTTGACCAACAATAATCAACCGTTTTTTTGACGATTCCAATAGCGCAGAGAGATCGGACTTCAGATTGTCTGAAAGTGAACGCACTGCCGGGAATCTTTTAACCAGTTTCGTTTCCGAATCTGCAACGAAATCAATTTGATTATATAAAGGCTCGGAAAAAGGCAGATTGATTTGTACCGGTCCTTTCTGATAATGCGCTTTCTGCAATAATTCGGAACAACGTAATTGAGCCTGCCATTTTTTGTCGGCATTG
>CBFGMW010000252.1:0-4821 GCA_965649925.1 uncultured Fluviicola sp. | reverse complement strand
TTATTGAAACCATCAAAGCTCTCATATTTTTTGTTTAACTCATCTCGGTTTTTGTCGACATAAGAAAGCGGGAATGAGTTGAATGCTCCTGTACCTGCAACATCACGGTAGAAGTCGGAAAGTTCCATAGTGTCAAGCGGAACAAAAACGTCCGGCATAATACCGCCGCCGCCGTAAACTGTCCTTCCGGTAACCATCGTTGAGAATTTCAATGAATCAGGAAGTTTAATCGAATCAATGTTAGTCATTTCCCCGTGCATAAAGCGCGTCATGTAATCGTTTTTGTATGCTTCCTTGTCTTCGTATGATTTTTGGATAAATCGCCCGGAAGGAGTGAAGTAACGCGCAATTGTCAAACGCAATTGAGAACCGTCGTTCAGATCAATAGGACGCTGAACCAATCCTTTTCCGTAGCTTCTTCTTCCAACAATTGCTCCGCGGTCCCAATCCTGGATTGCGCCGCTTAAGATCTCACTGGCTGACGCAGAATTTTCATCTGTCAAAACAACTAAGTTTCCTGTTTCCCATAACCCGGCACGTTCTGCTTTCAATTCTTGTCGTGGCTGTGCACGACCTTCAGAATAAACGATCATTTTATTTCCGGATAAAAACTCATCCGCCAAATATTGAGCTACATACAATAAACCACCACCATTGCTTTGCAAATCAAGAATTAAGCTCTTCATGCCTTCGGCTTTCAATTTTTTGATTGCTTTTGTCATTTCATCCGGAGTTGTTCTGGAGAAAGCAGTAAGTTTAATATATCCGATTCCCGGTTCAACCATGTAGGATGTTTCAACCGAATTGAAAGGAATATTGTCGCGCGTGATTACAAAATTCACTGGTTCTTTGCTGTTCTTGCGTTTAATCGATACACGTACTTTTGTCCCAAGTTCACCCATTAATTTCGATCTGACATCGGCATTTTTAATCCCAATTCCGGCAACAGTTGTTCCGTCTATAGATGTGATCTTATCACCTGCACGAATTCCTAATTTCTCAGACGGACCGCCAGCAATTGTCTCAACAACCATCAGTGTATCTTTCAGGATTTGAAAACGAATTCCGATTCCTACAAAACTTCCGTCTATACGCTGATTTGCGTCGTCAACATCGGCCTTGGAAATATAGGTAGAGTGAGGATCCAGTTTTTCCAGCATGGCAACAATTGCCGCATCGAGAAGTTCTTTGTCATTAACAGGATCAACATACAGTTTATTGATGAAAGTCATTATTTCATCCAATCTATCTGTTTCTTTTGGCGTTTCTTTCGGAACGTTGGTTTGTGCGAAAAGTCCGGCGCCCAATATGATGCTGAAACTTAGTAAAAGGTATTTTCTCATGGTGTTTTTGTGTCTAGTACGAAAATAACGAATTAACGTATGAATTGTTGGTTGGTGACAGTCTTAACTTCAAATATATGTTAAAATGAACAAGTTGCCTAAACCAACTTACACTCGTTTCGTAGGAAGGTTCAATAAAGATGAACTTTTCGATGTTAATTGATTTTCGATTTTTGACAAAACACGCATCTGAGTTCTTATTAACTTCGTTCAAAATCAAGTATCATGAATCGCTTTTGTTTCGCCATCTTTCTTATATGTTCTTCTTTTTCAGCTAAGGCCCAGGTTCGAAAAATCGATAAGCTTGAGGTGTTATATGACCAGGGCCATTACGGAATGGTTTACCGCCATGCGAACCGATTGCTTGATATTCCTGATTTTGATTACAGTTACCAGCCTGAATTTTATAAAAGCCTTGCGATGTTCCGTTTATCGGAACAGGATTTCTGGATGAGATTGCACCCCGACGGTTTGCAGCAGGCACGTAAACTTTATTTGGAAGTTAAGAATTCTACAGAAGGAGCGAAGGTCTTCAATGCGCATTTGAACCACATTGCAGCTTTGAAAAAAGATTTGGTTGACCGGGCAGCTGATTTGAAAAGTGAAGGCAGAAAGATTGAGTATGATGAATTACAGCAGATTATTGATTTGTTTGATCATATTCCTGATCTCGACGATCCGAGTGGTGTAACGCCACCTAAAGTTCCGGAAACAAACGAAACGGAAGAAGTTGAGTCGATTGCAATGACAAAGACCCGTGAAGGGATGATCGATTTTGCGAAAACTCAAATTGGGGTTCCTTATTTGTGGGCGGGAACCGATCCGAATGGATTTGACTGCTCCGGCTTCACTGGTTACGTTTACAAGAAGCAGTATAACAAAGACATACCCAGAAGGGCAGAAGATCAGTACAAAAGTTCAACAAAGATTAAACAGAAAAATGCACACAAGGGAGATTTGGTTTTCTTTGATGCAGGTTCCGGAATTTCGCATGTTGGAATGATTGTTTCCGACAGAGGTGAACCGTTAACCATGATTCACGCTTCTTCCAGCCAGGGAATTATTGTCACGAATATTGAAGAATCAGAATACTGGTTGAAACGTTTATACGCTTTCGGGACTTATATAGAATGAGACTTTTGTTTCACGAACAGGTGAATAGCAACGCTTAAAAAGCAGAGTAAACAAAAACCAATGCTTATCGTTCCGATTGAAATGGGCGTTAATCCCAATCCCAGTAAACAAAAAGCAATAATTGCCAGAACTAGGTATTGTAAATAATAAACCAGTGGACTTACCTTGATTCTAAGGGAAGAACTGATAACTCCTATACAAATACTAATTAGGGCAAACGAAAACTGCCAGTACCAAAGTGTTTTCAATTCAACCGCTCCTGACAAAAGCAATCCGACAAAAACGAGTTGAACAACAAACGTTCCCAGGAGAATTTTTTGAAGCAATCCTTTTTGAGATATGGTAAGTGACAAGGAATGAACAAATCCTAAAAATAATCCGAAAATACTTAAGCTGATGCTTTTCAAAGACCAATTTACGGTGTCGAAAAAAAACAGCCCGACTAATAAAAGAAGCGCAAACAGAATTGCTAAAATACCTGTCAGTTTATTCATGATCTCACTCCTTTAAATTTAACAGCAACAACACAAACATCATCCACCTGTTCTGTATAAGTTTTCCATGTGTCGAATTCATTCTGAACTTTCACATACTGCTCGGTCATGTGCATTTCACCCAATCTGGAAAGCATGGCTTTGAACGGTTTTGATTTGTATTTTTTCAAGCGCTCACCACCGAACTGATCTACGTATCCATCTGTGTATAAATAAATACAATCGTTAGGCTCTAACTGGAATGTTTTCTGTGTAAACGGCTTTGCGTCAATAAACTGTCCGATTGGCTGTTTATCCGGCTTCAATTCAATGATCTCACCATTTCGGATAATGACACATTCATTGTTGGCACCTGCAAATTTTAATTCTCCGGTTTTGTAATCAATAGAACACAAGGCAATGTCCATTCCGTCTTTTACATCTGAAGTTCCTTCGGCACGGAATGCGCTTACAACAATTTCACGGAGCTTGTCAAGAATATCTTTTGGTTCGGTCAATTTGAACTCATTCACAGCGCGTAATAAACCGTTATTTCCAACAATACTTACCAATGCTCCGGGTACTCCGTGTCCTGTACAGTCAACCGCAGAGAAAATTACCTTATCCTGAACTTCGCGGGCCCAGTAAAAGTCACCTGAAACAATATCTTTCGGCCTGTAGAAAACAAAATGCTCATCAAACAATTCTTTCAAGCGTGATTCAACAGGTAAAATCGTATTCTGAATTCGCTTGGCGTAGTGAATACTATCCAGGATATCGTTTGATTTCTGAGTGATCTCTGCTTTTTGGTACTCCAGCAAGTTGTTTTGCTCAGCAATTTCCTTGGTACGTTCCTGAACTGTTTCTTCCAGTTTTATATTCTGACGTCGAACGCGCATTAAGGATAAACGAACAACTCCGAAAACAAGGAAGATCAGTGCGATGAAATAAAGAATATATGCCCAAACGCTTCTGTACCAAGGTGGAAGGACTGTGATTTCATATCTCAGAATATCACTTTCCTGGCCGTAGAAATTTTTTGATTGAACAAGCAACGTAAATGTTCCCTCGCTGATTTTTTCGAAATTGGCAAAATTCAGTTCCGACCATTCCGACCATCTGTCATTGTATCCATCGAGCTTGTAACGATACATATTTGGTTCCTGGGTAGAAAAGAAATTGGAATGAAAAGTAATTCTGAAAGAATTCTTCGAGTATTCCAGTTCAGGAATGGGTTTTGCGTGCCCCACATTATAAACAATCGGCTTTCCGTCGATTTCAATTTTGTCGATGAAAACTTTAATGTTGGAAGCGCGTTTTCTAACGGCATCTTTATTGAAAAGAAAAAGTCCTTCACTCGTTCCAACCCACACAGTATTTTTCGGCCCTTTTTGGATACTATAGACCACACCCGCATCTTTCAAAGCGGCTAACGGCCATTTGGTATATTTCCATTCTCCATTAACAATTTCCATCCAGCCAGTCTCAAACTCAAAATCGTCGTCGGAATATTCTTTGTAGACTACCACCCACAACTGCTTATCATTAATGTTGATGACACGATGAATGGTGTTCAGATGGCCTGCTCCGAAAAATTCAATGTTATGTTCAAAAGGGATTAGTTTGTTTGTCTTTTTATCCAGGTATAAAATTCCGTCTGCAGTACCAACATATAGTTTATTCCTGAAGGACTGAACGTAATATTGGTTGTCTTCGTTTTTAGCACTTGGAATCTTTATGAGGCGGTATTTTTTTGTAGCCGGGTTATATACGCCAACTCCTTTATTTCGTACCGATAAGTACAGTTTTCCGCCACAATACGCGGTGCTGATAGTTTCTCCGCCTGCATCAGGGACCAGTTCCTCATATTT
>CBFGMW010000251.1:0-4822 GCA_965649925.1 uncultured Fluviicola sp. | reverse complement strand
TGCTATCTATGTCACGTTTATGGATCACGCGTTCTTGTCACAGGTAAAAGGCGGTATTTTATTCGCTGAAGGTTTTACACTGCAACATGCACTCGTATCTATATTTATGGAAGGAATGGCAGGAGCACTGATTATTTCTTTCGTGTTGATGCAATACTGGAAAAACATGAAACCTGTTAAAACCAGTAAGACACTTTAAAAACAAACGGTTCTGATTTTTCGGGACCGTTTTTGTTTAAATTCAAGAGCTTAAAGGTTACCCAATAATCTCCCGCAGACGAGCACAAAAGCGCACAAAAGTGAATGGGATGTTATATAAAAAGCCAGAGAGCGCTGAGAATCAGTTCCTGACAGATTCCTTCTTCTGAACTGAATTACTTTTAATAAGATACAAATGAAATCGACATTAGTAATAGGTGCCACTCCACGCACTGACCGTTACGCAAATATGGCTATCCGTTCGTTAATAAGTCATAAACAACCCGTTATTGCTTTCGGCAGAGAACCAGGAGTTGTGGAAGGTGTTACAATTGAAACTGAATGGGATGAAAACTGGGAAGTGGATACTGTTACACTTTACCTGGGGCCAAGGAATCAGGGAATGTATTATCAACCAATCATTGATTTACATCCGAAACGTGTGATCTTCAATCCGGGAACGGAAAATCCGGAACTGTTCCAGCTACTGAGAAAAGCCAATATTCACGTTGAAGTAGCTTGTACATTGGTTATGTTGTCGACGAATCAATATTGATTGCAAGCGAAGATGGTTGAAACACATAGTCACATAGTACAAAATAGACACATAGAGAACTTCGTGTGGGTGCGGTTTCCGTGTTGAAATGAAGCTACCACGAAACACAAAGAAATAGTGCAGGATCTTTTTTATTTTAGACATAAAATCGCCTTTCATGATAAAACACCTTCCTACAATTCTTGCTGCACTTATTTTGATTTCGCTGTTTTACGCGTTTACTCTTCCACATTATGAAACACTTACTGATGGAATGGAAGATGAATCCCAAAGCTATATTAGTCAGTATCCTAATCCGGATCAATCCGGAGGATTCTTTGGTGGCGGTTATTACACTGCCTATAACGGGCCAGGCTCACTAATTGCCCTGATCAATCTCGGAATTTGTACTTTCCTTTTTATCTTGCTATTCATTAAAAAAGTTCAAAAGCGATTGGTCAATATCCTCTTATTGGTTTTCTTAATCACACGTCTGCTTACCTTCCTGTCGGCCATTTTAGCGGTTTATTTTTTATCTGAGCCGGACAAATTGCTTGTTGGACACTACTGGCTTTTGATTGGCGGAATTTGTCTTTTCAGCATCGTTTACTATACCAAAAAATTCTACAGTAAAAAACAACTGATCGGTCCTTTGGATGACGATTTAGAATCATCTCGTTAAACTAACGTGACCAACAATCACATCGCGGTTCACCTCGTCAATCACGGTTTGTATCTTCCAGGTGTAAAGTCCGTCAGGAACCACTTCTCCCTTGTACTTCCCGTCCCACGAATTGGTGTTCGGGTCCGATTGCCAAACCAATTCGCCCCAACGATTGTAAATTTCCATTTCGTGAACAATTCCCAGGTAATCAACCGGGAAGAAAAGATCATTGATTCCGTCTCCGTTTGGTGTAAACGCATTCGGAACATAGAGTAAGTCGCGGGAATTCATCGGGATAATCTTCGTGATGGAATCAATGCATCCGTTCAATGCCTGTACTGTCAGCGTAATTTCAATATCGTCGTAAACTTCAGGAGTCAGGTTGGCCAGATTATCGTTGGAAATGACTTCTCCTTCATATTCCCATTGCCAGGAAATCAATTCGCCCGACGACTCATCTGTCAGGCTAATCATTTCCCCAATAGAAAACAGAGGCGGATCAAATGAAAAATCGGCATCCGGAGCCGGCAACACATTGATTTGGGCGGTATCGCTTTCTATCAAACAACCGTTTACCGTTTCAGCGGAAAGATAAACCGTATAGTTTCCCGGATCGGAAAAAGAGTAAGTGAAGCTGAGTCCCGTGACTGAATCGCCATTACTGATATGCCACACCCAATTCCCCAATCCCGGAGTATTGTAGGCGGACTGAATATGAAAAACCGAGCATCCGGATGTGTCAGCCAACGGATTTTCAAGACTTGTATCATCTATTATTACAAAAATGGAATCTGCCGTAACCTCACAAGAACCCATTTGGTATGTCACCCAATAAGTTCCCGATTCCGATACGGTTAAAACCGAATCTGTGCTTCCGTCGGACCAGAGAAAATCTCCCGGAACAGAAGTTGATCCAAACGGATCTAAAACCAAATCGCCGGCACAGGCCGTCAAATCATTCCCCAAATCAGGTTCTGAACTCACCATTTCACCCGGATTATAGTACCACGGCAAACCATTGATACTTGTTCCGGGAAAAGTAAGCACATTCTGAACAAAGTTCGCAGCAGTGCCCAGCGCTTCCGGATTATTGATTGCACCCAGAAAGTTTCCACCCGCCGGAAAGACGTTGTAATTCACATAGATCTTATCGTTAGGAGCTATCTGAAGTTGTCCGGTTTCACCCGGAAGCGATAAATCTCCGATTAACGTTCTTGTAGAACTGATATTTGGGGCCGTTAAATCGTACTGAAAGATTTCGCCGGTCATGAATTCACCTACATATAATCTATCTCCTGATCTCGAAAATTCAACACCATAGCCAAGATGCGCGGGATCTCCTGCAAAAACGTTTGTTACACCGGTTGCCGAGCCTGTTGATTTATCAAAACTGATCAGATCAATGAAGCCTGAAAATAACGGTCGCGTCATAACAAGTTCATCATTAGCAGGATTTGGCTTTAGAATTCCAACCGTTTCATTAATGGTCCCAACTACAAAACCAAGATTGCTAAAAACAGGAACGGGAGCAATTCCGGCAGATGTTAACAGATAGGCCATAAGCACGCTGTTGGATCCATAACCATGACAAATTATCCAGGTATCTATGCAATTTGAATGCGGAACTGCAGTAACCCATTCACCGCAATTGGAGTTCAGGGTAACATTTTTGACAGCTGTTACGTCACCGTTCCCTCCATTCAGACTCATATCTACCTCGGAATATGTAATTCCGTTAAAGGTTGTAGCCCATGCTGCATCGGTTGCAATGATATAGTATTTATCAGGGCTTCCGGGCTTCGGAACTACAACGCACTGGGAACTGGTGTTTCCAAGAAGCCCGCTTCCATTTGGCATCAGGTTGTTATTCGCATCCCAAACACTTATTCCATTTGTATAAAACCGAATGTTTCCCGAAGCATCACTAACCGTGTAGCAGGATTCCTGGGTTTCCAATAAACTTCCTGAAAACGGAACCGGATTTCCCGAGCTGAAATTTAATCCAACACCATTTCCGAAATGCCAGTTCATGTGTTCCTGCTGTGCAAAGAAAACTGCCGGAAAAATCAGCGAGAAATTGAGAAATAGTAGTTTTATCAACGTTTTCATTACGCTAATATGAGGTTTCGTATTTAAACACACAAGCAGTTTAGATTCTTCAGCGGTTCTGGTTGAGTGAAGGGAGCCATCAATATAGGTCAATTAGAGTATACTATTCTCTCTGTTTTGGAATGCAGATGACAAATCTGCTGTTAAGCTTTACGAGAAGTCTCATACACATAAAAAACCCCGATCCCGTAATTACGAGACCAGGGTTCTTCTGTTTAAACTACAGTTCCATCATCCGGTTGCGGCGGAGTTTTGGCCCCGTTTCCATAGTTGATTATCATCCGGGCAATGAAGTATCGTTTGTAAAACGACGGCATACCGCTTTTGAAGTTCACAATGAATGCATCTAACTGCTCAGCTATCAATCGATCAACAAAACGAATCTTTTCATTTAAAGATTGAGTCATTTCCTTTCGAGTGACAATTGCCAGACGGGTTTGAAAGAGTTTCACCTGTGCCTCATCCATTAACACTTGTGTTTCTGCAATGGATTCACCGGTAATTCCATATTCGGACAATGAGGCACCATGTAAAGTCAAATCGTCAGCAATACTTGTCACGCGATGCAAAAGGGCATTGGCAGAAAGACAATTCAGAGCCGATAAGGTGATTTTGTTCCGGGACATCAACCCCTGATCATTTGTCAGGACTCCTTTTACGCGCAATGCTTTCGAGATAACGAACAGATGTTCACACAAATTCGCTCTGAAGGAAGCTTTCACAGCGCTCACTCCCGCAAGAATACCATCATGTTTGGTATGCATTTCGTGTAACTCACTCAATTTAGTTTCCAGTTCACTTACCGCAGCATTGAAGCCCGGTATAGTTTCCCATGCAGCCTGATGTTCTTTGCACGTTTGCAATACAGCGGCATACATGCTCATTTTTTGATTATTTTTCTTTTTCATGACGTTAAATTTTATTTTCCGGAAACCAAACTTTTTTGCCTAGGATATTGAATCGTTTGCGGAAAGGATTAATACGTAATACCGCTATAAAACACTGTGCCAAAGCACATTTCATTAATAGTTAATAAAAATTAAACGGGAGAATTATTTAGCGTATGGTTTTCCTTTAATCATGAAACGCACCAATTATTGAGTAAAAAATTTAGTGTTGAACGCAAATCGCCGCAATCTGAAAAGTTTTCGTCGTGTTCTAAAAGTTGTACGCGGGATTCTAAAAGCTGATCGTTGCATTCTAAAGAGCGATCACACGGTTCTGAGAGTTGATCATGCAGTTCTAAGAGCGCGACGCGGAGTTCTGAACACCGAACCTGCTGTTCTAAGGAGCGAACGAGACATTCCGGAAGCGTG
>CBFGMW010000250.1:0-4829 GCA_965649925.1 uncultured Fluviicola sp. | reverse complement strand
TTGAAAATATAAAAGCTTCGGTAAAACCGGAGCTTTTTTGTTTATACTTATTTAAGTATCTTTTTCTGTTAGTTTTTCCTATTAAGATTCCTCACTCAAAACTCACAGAGCACAACTACTATCTTCTTCATGTGAAGGATAAGCAGTTCGCTTCCACCTTTCAAAGAACGTAACAAATGGATTTTCCAAAATCAACCCCGATATCTTTTTATTCTTAGGAATAACAGAATGGAAAATCAAATATGCCAATATGAAAAATGAAACCACTCATATTCAAAGCATTGTTTTATTTTTGCCTTACACTCTCCAATCCTACATGAATGACTCATTTGTTATCTAAAATATTTACACCTCCCCCAATTTCTACCGATGATTACGATCACTTATCCCGCTACTACTTAGCTTACCGGTCTACTGTCTTCTTTGCATTCACTATTACCATCCTGGAATTAACACTTTCAATTACCGGTGCTTATTTCACAGCGCTGATAGTTATTCCGCCGCTAGTAGCTATTTATGTGTCTATCTACATGATTATACGCACAAAAGACATTTTTGCACCTGCAGTAGTATTAAATATTATCGGCGTATTAGCTTGTCAAATAGGAGTTTGGATGATAAAAGACCAGCCTCATTTTGCCGACCTCCTGTGGATGGTAGTGAGCATTCTATTTGCATTTTTACTATTACGACCGTCATTCGGAATAGTAACTTCCATTATTCACGGTACTTCCGCATCCTTGTTCGTGATCTTCAAACTGAATAGTCCGGAACAGGTACCAAACACAGATTTGGAGCTTCCGGATCTTATAGCTCAGGCTGTGAACATCATTGTTTGCTTTTCCGTTATTGCCTACCTTGTTTATCAATATTATCTGAGCTCACAATTTGCAAAAGTTCAGTTAAACCAGGCACAGGAAGTGCTTCAGGAACAATACAATATCATTTCCAAGCAAAATGAAGAAAAAACTGTGATGCTGAAAGAAATTCATCACCGTGTAAAAAACAACCTGCAGATAATCACAAGCTTGCTTCGTCTGCAGGCCAGAGAACTTGAAAGTCCTGAAGCAATTGCCAAATTCAAGGATGCAACACACCGTGTTATCGCTATGTCTATGATTCATGAAAAAATGTATCAAAGCGATGAACTTTCAACCATGCACCTGAAAGAGTATCTGAATGGTTTAACACAAGACCTGGTTTCCTCTTATCAAAGTGGTTACGACGTAAAAATCTCAATTGATTGTACAGTAGAATCTGTTGGTTTAAAATCCATTGTTCCTCTTGCTTTAATTCTGAATGAATTAATCTCCAACTCATTAAAGTACGCGTTCGATTCTTATGACGATTCCACCATTTCCATTGATTTCCATCACCTGGAAGGAACGAACTGCCGTTTACTCTACAAAGACAACGGAACATGGAAAGAGCCAAGCAGAAAAGGCAGTTTTGGAATGGACCTCATTGATTCGTTGACACATCAGCTGGAAGGAAGCCTGAAAACAACTACTTACCCGGAAACAAGCTTTGAGTTTATCTTCAGTCCTGTAGAGGATTAGCTTCGACTCCGCTCAGCTACCTCCGTACTTCTAAATTCAAATAGTTAATATATGTACAACAAAAAAGCGCTTCGGGTACGAGCGCTAAAAATTCGCGCATTCGCGGCAAAAAAAAAAAAAGACCATCAAGGCAAGCCGAGATGGTCAATATGAATTTTAGTGGGTTCCGGCTAGTCAGCCAAAACGTTTCTAGAAATAACAATCTTCTGAACTTCAGATGTTCCTTCGTAAATCTGAGTAATTTTCGCATCGCGCATCAAACGCTCAACGTGGTACTCTTTCACATATCCGTAACCGCCATGAATTTGAACCGCCTCAACTGTTTGTTCCATCGCAACTTTAGAAGCATACAACTTAGCCATTGCTGATGATTGGTCAAAATTACGTCCTGCATCTTTATCAGTAGCAGCACGGTAAACCAACAAACGGGCAGCTTCAATTTCAGTAGCCATATCAGCAATTTTGAAAGCGATAGCCTGGTGTTTGTAAATCTCTTTTCCGAAAGCTTTACGTTCCTTTGAATAAGCAACAGCCAATTCAAAAGCTCCGCCGGCAATTCCTAAAGCCTGAGCAGCAATCCCGATACGACCACCGGAAAGCGTTTTCATTGCGAATTTGAATCCGAATCCATCTTCACCAATGCGGTTTGCTTTCGGCACTTTTACGTCGTTAAACATCAATGTATGCGTATCACTTCCGCGAATTCCTAATTTATCTTCTTTCGCTCCAACGATAAATCCTTCCATTCCACGCTCAATAATCAACGCGTTGATTCCTCTGTGACCCAATTCAGGGTTTGTTTGAGCAATCACAATGTAAGTAGAAGCCGTTGAACCATTTGTAATCCAGTTTTTTGTTCCGTTTACTAAATAGTAATCTCCCATATCAACTGCAGTTGTACGCTGAGAAGTTGCGTCAGAACCAGCTTCCGGTTCCGACAAACAAAATGCTCCGATTTTCTCCCCTGTTGCCAACGGAACTAAGAATTTTTGCTTTTGCTCTTCGTTTCCGAATTTTTCCAATCCCCAACAAACCAATGAATTGTTTACAGACATACATACCGATGAAGATGCATCAACTTTGGAAATTTCTTCCATCGCTAAAACATACGACATTGTATCCATACCGCCGCCGCCGTATTTCGGATCAACCATCATTCCTAAAAACCCTAGTTCTCCAAGTTGTTTCATCTCTTCGACAGGAAATTTTTGTTCACGGTCACGCTCTATTACACCTGGCTTTAAAACGTTTTGAGCAAAGTCTCTTGCAGCATCTCTTACCGCTTTTTGTTCTTCTGTTAGTTCGAAATTCATTTCGTATGAGAGTTTATTCTATTTTTGTTAAAGAACGCAAATTTACCTATAAACTTGTAATCTACAGTTATGCGAACCTATAAAATAATCGGATTAATGTCCGGAACTTCTCTGGACGGACTTGATATTGTTTATACTGAGCTCACAAAACACGACGATAGCGACTGGTCGTACAAAATTATTGCAAGCAGTACTACTCCCTATTCCGACCGTTTAGTTGGGAAACTATTGAATGTTACAACCCTTCAGGGATCACAGATCATGAAGCTGGATGCTGAATTGGGGCTTTTTTTCGCCCGGGCGGTTAATGAATTCATCGAAACGAACAAACTGGTGAAGGGAGAAATTGATGCTATTGCTTCTCATGGGCAAACAATTTTTCATCAGCCGGAAAAAAAATATACAACCCAAATCGGGAATCCGGCAATCATTGCTGTTGAAACAGGAATTAAAACTATTGGCGATTTCCGAACAAAAGATGTGCTTTACGGCGGTCAGGGGGCTCCTTTGGTTCCAATTGGAGACGCTTACCTTTTCGGAAAAACGGCAGATGCTTTCGTAAATATCGGAGGCTTCGCAAATATTTCAATTATTAAGAACGGAACGGTGAAAGCATTCGATGTTTGCCCGGGAAATCTTCCGTTAAACAAATTGGTTCATGCTAAAGGACTGGCGTACGACAAAAACGGCGAAATAGCCCGTACCGGAGAATTGAGTTATTTCCTCCTCGATTTATTGAACAGCCTTCCTTATTATGAATCCGACGGACCAAAATCACTGGGAACGGAATGGTTAGAGCAGCATTTCTATCCGTTATTAAAATTCGACAAGGACATAGAAAGCAATCTGGCAACCGTTGTTGAACATATTGCCAGCAAAATCGGCGACGAATTAAACAAGAACAATGTTTCGCGCGTGCTTGTAACCGGCGGTGGTGCCAAAAACGAATTCCTGATGGAACGTTTGCTCCGCTACTATAAAGGTGAACTTGTTAGTGTGGAAGAAGAACTGATCGATTTCAAAGAAGCACTCATTTTTGCATTACTCGGGGCGTTGTTTTTAGAAGGACAACCAAATTGCCTGGCATCTGTAACCGGAGCATCAAAAGATGTTTGCGGTGGCGTACTTCACACACCTTAAATAAGTTAAGGATAAAATGCGCATTCTCCTTTGTTCAATTTTACACGATGGATACAAAGACTTAACAATTATTGTCCGCTAAGGCGCATGGCAACAAGCATAAATAGCTATTTTTGCAACCTCATATTTTAGATAAAATCAAATACGCATGAAAGATTTACTACATAAATTCGAAACAAAACGTCCTGAGATCGTTTTTGAATGGAAAGATGCTGAAACAGAAGCTGAAGGCTGGGTTGTTATCAACTCATTGCGCGGAGGTGCAGCAGGTGGTGGAACAAGAATGCGTGTTGGTTTGGATAAAAGAGAAGTAGAATCGCTTGCAAAAACAATGGAAGTGAAATTTACTGTTGCAGGACCCGCAATTGGCGGTGCAAAATCAGGAATTAATTTCGACCCGAAAGACCCGCGTAAAGAAGGAGTTCTTCGTCGTTGGTATGCAGCCGTTACTCCGCTTTTGAAACATTATTACGGAACAGGCGGCGATTTAAACGTTGACGAAATTCACGAAGTAATTCCAATGACAGAAGATTGTGGGATCTGGCATCCGCAGGAAGGTGTTTTTAACGGCCATTTTCAACCGCGCGAATCTCAAAAGATCAATCGTATCGGTCAGTTGCGCTACGGTGTTTTGAAAGTAATCGAAGATCCGAAATTCAGTCCGGCAGTTGACAAGAAACTGGTTATTGCAGATATGATTACCGGTTATGGAGTTGCGCAATCTGTTGAACATTATTACTCAATCTGGGGCGGTACTTCGACAAGCTCAGCAACCTCTTCAGTCGCTGGTAAACGTGTGATTGTGCAAGGCTGGGGA
>CBFGMW010000249.1:0-4832 GCA_965649925.1 uncultured Fluviicola sp. | reverse complement strand
GAATTCCGATTTATTTCATTGTATTTAAAAATAAAAAATCAGATAATCCGGGCACTTTAGACGAACCATTGGAAAATGAAACCCAGCATGCCTGATTTCTTGGCAAACCTCTTCAAACACAGATCTGAACCGGGCAAAATAAGGCTGATTTTTACCGGCAGATAGTGCCGACAGTGATTTTCTTTCTAATTTAGCCGAAATTTGCGTGATGGAAGAATACTTGTTAAATAAGATCGAAGAGCTTTCTTTTGAAAGAATCGGGGCAAACGATCCAATCTCTGAAGTACTCGATTCGATTACCACTGTTGAATTTGTAGCAGAAATTGAAGATGAATTCGGAATCGAAGTCCCATTTGATGAAATCGTTGAAAGTAATTTCAAAAATGTTACCCGGCTAATCGAATTCATCAAGGAAAAACAAGCCTGATGCTTTTAAAAAAAATTGCTCTCTATCACCTAGCACCTCTTACGGTTGCTAGCGGATTGGTGGCCCTTTTTATACAAATCACCTCCCCCCAAGATCAGGCTCAAATCATCAAATCCAAAACCATTAGTGGGCAACAGATGAAACAAAGCGGAATCCTGATGAATTACGCGGATGGAGAACAAGCTGAAATTGACCTCATAGCGAGTTTAAAAAACAAAAATCAACTAACCCTCTTCGGTTCTTCGGAATTCACTGGAACACCTTACGGATCTTACAACTTTTTACCCGACAGTTTGGGAATACAAACCCTGGGAATTGGTCATGCACACCACCAGGAGCTCAGCATTCTGTGTGAATTACTGGCAGCAAAAAAACACCTGAAAGGCTCCAAAATTTGTATTTTCCTGAGCCCGGGATGGTTCACAAACGATACTCCGGAATTGGACGGCGGAACAAACATTGAGGCATTTTTGGAATTTGTGCCGCCGCATTTCTTCAGCAATATTGCTTATGATAAAAGCATCGATAACAAATACAGATTACATATCGGCGAATTTATTAACCGGAATTACAACAAGATCAATTCGCCTTCCATAAGCATGAAAATCCTTAAGGAGGAATATTTGAGACCATCTAACAGTGCAATGCGCAACATGCAGATTAGCATGGAAAACAAGATTTACGGAACAAAAAATCCGCTCGCAGCTATTTACTCATACAACGTAAGTATGAATCCGGAGAAACTTACGGTACGCTGGAATAAAACCTGGAATGCCGCTTTGGAACGAACGCTGAATGAATTCAAAAAAAAATCAGGAAACAATGATCTGCACGTTTCCGACGAATATTACCAAAAGTTCCTTTTACAGAAAAACGGCAAAGTCATTTTTCCAACTATTGAACCGTTAGATATAAAAAACTGCCGCGAATTCAAAGACTTCAGATTATTGCTTGAATTATTAAAGGAAAACGACGTAGACTGCAGTTTTGTCATTCAACCCCTAAACCCATATTATTACAAAAACATTGAGAATTACAATGAGCTGTGGACATCCGTAGAAGCACTATTAAATGCCAATAAAGTTCCGTATCTGAACCTGTTTGCAGACAACAGGGAAGACTACGACTCGGGCACATTGCAGGATGTAATGCATTTAGGCGATTACGGCTGGATGAAGGTTAACCGTTTTTTATATGCAACCTACTATGAATAAGAAGTTATTTTTGAGAAATACCTTGATCTACTTCCTGCTCATACTCGGCTTTATATACCTGTATGTAGTAAACGTTGAGGTAGTTTTGAATCCGAAGAAAGAACTTCCTCCAAAATCAAAAGTGGATTTCATTTATCAACAATTTTAGAGAGTGAATCTACACAACGTTTTACCATTTTCATCTACGGATTTCTTCTATTTTATTGGAGCGGCAATTCTGTTCGTACTGCTAGCCAAAACAATTTTCCGGAAAATCATTCCTTTCAAATGGATTATCGCTGTCATCTCAACAACCTACCTGATATTTTTATTTCCGAAACCATTACAGCTTCTCGGAATCCTCGCTTATTTATATATCTGCATTACCCTATTGAAACAATGGTACAAGCGTGAGAATATTGTATTTCCGATGCTGCTTCTCTCACTACCAATTTTCTTCATGAAATTTGTAGTCCTGTATCCTGATGAAACCGCTCCGAGAGCAATCAGTTCTATTAAAATGATTATTCAGATAGCAGGATTATCATACATTGTTTTCAAAGCAATCGGAATGTACCTCGATATCAGGCGAAAACCGGGTTTTGTAAACGTTCTTGATTTTTACAACTTCCTTACATTCGTTCCAACGCTATTAATTGGCCCGCTCGATCGTTTCGAACGTTTCAACACTGACATTGAAAACGGCTACGCTTCCATTAATACTTCGATGTACGGAAAAGCATGGAACAACTTTATTACTGGATTGCTTTTCAAATTTATCCTGGCGGAAGCAGTACGAAGATTAGTTCTTTCGCAATTGGTTGATGACGGTTCTTTCGGTTACCATGTTTCATACATGTACACGTATTTGTTCTATCTCTTTTTCGATTTTGCCGGATATTCCCTTCTCGCAATCGGATTTGGCAATTTCTTAGGTGTTGATGTCCCTATTAACTTCGACAAACCATTTCTTTCTGTAAATCCCAAGGAGTTTTGGAAACGCTGGCATAAGTCGTTGGGTGATTGGCTCGGCGATTATTTCTTCAAACCGATCTTCAAATATTTTACCAGTAAAAAGATCTTCGAATCCATGCAAAGACAAAGCATTGCGCTTTTTCTGACTTTTACATTAATGGGTTTCTGGAACGGATTCGAACTGCATTATATCCTGAGCGGAATGTTGTTCGGAGTTTATTCTTTGGTGCACAATTACTACAGCACACAGTGTAAAAAGAAAAAGAAAGATGTATTTTTCGGGAATATGAACGAAAAATGGGTGCGTGTAATCTCCATTTTCATGATGTTCAACCTGGTTGCAATTGCAATCTATATTTTTAGCGGTAATCTATTTTAGATATGAAATTTTGCTTTGAACAAAAGACCTTTATTGAAGAAACAATCGGAGCTTCAAAATTGGCTGTTATTGGTGACGATTTTGAATTGACGTGGAGTGAATTCGCTTTGAAAACAGATCACCTTTGTACCTTTTTTTCAGAATCTGATCTTACCAAATTAAAGCACCCGGTAATTATCTACGGACACAAAAGCGCCAATATGCTGGTTGCCATGTACGCGATGATGAAAATGGAAATTCCCTACATTCCGGTTGACATTATTTATCCGCATGAGCGCATTACTAAAATCGCTTCAATTGCTCAAACAGACGTAGTGATCAACACTACCGATACACCGCTTAATTTATCCGACACAGTAGAAATCACTTTATCGGAAACACAGATCAAAGGTGAATTCCAGGGAAGTATTACAAAAACAGAAGACAAACCTTCCGATCCGTTAGTCTATATTATTTTCACATCCGGAAGTACCGGTGATCCGAAAGGAGTTCAGATCAGTACAGAAGCCATTCAGTCGTTTACGCGTTGGATGAGCTCAGATTTCGGTTTTACCGAAAAAGACGTTTTCATTAACTCAGCGGTTCTCAGTTTCGATCTTTCTGTTTTTGAAGTAATGACTTTCGGAGCTTTGGGCGCAACGCTTTTGTTAAACGATAAAACAACTACTTCTGATCCAAACCTGCTTCTTCCGAGAATAGAGAAATATAAAGGTTCCGTTTGGGTTTCAACGCCATCTTTTGCTTTGGTTTACTCTAGAATTAAGAACGAAACCAGTATGAATTCTGTGCACTCTTTCCTGTTCTGCGGAGAGGTTTTGCCGCACGATCTTGCTCAGAAACTGATCATCAATTATCCGCACACCAAAGTGATCAACACCTACGGTCCTACTGAGGCAACTGTTGCTACAACACTGATTGAAATAACGCAGGAAATTCTTGACAAATACAATCCGCTGCCGGTTGGTGTTTCTAAAAGAGAAAGCCAACTCATTATTGAGGATGACGAGATCATCATTGTCGGACCAAATGTTTCTATGGGTTACATCGAAAACGAGGAGTTGAACAAGGCAAAGTTCGTTACAATTAATGGACAACGCGCTTTTAAAACCGGCGACAAAGGCTTTTTGGTTGACGGAATGTTATTCTTTAAAGGCCGGAACGATGATTTAATAAAACTGCATGGTTACCGGATTGAACTGAACGAGATCAACTCGGCACTTAACGACCTGGAATATGTTGTTCACGGGGAAACTCTGGCACTTTCACGTGATAATGTGGTAAAGAAAATTGTGAGCCTTGCAAAATTGACGAAAGACGCAACTGTAACGGCGGATGAAGTTAAAAAAGACCTTGCAAAGCGACTTCCCGACTACATGGTTCCGGGCGACATTCGTTTCATTGATGAAATTCCTTTGAACCAAAACGGGAAAGTGGACAAGAAGCTTTTGACCGAGATTTATTTGAGGAAGTAGATTCAAAGGCGAAGTATCTTTTTAATAGCACGTTCTTCTTCTTTTGTAAGGTGGTAGCTTTCCATCAGTAACGGAAATTCTTTTTCGGAGAAGTAAGGGTTATAACCGTGATTGTAAATCTTCTCCCACAAGACACGTGAGTCAATTCCTATTCCGCTCTTAACCTGATCCGGGAGTTCCTCCAGGGCAATTCTCTGCTGATCATGGATAATACGAATCTCTTCCAGAATTTCATTGAATTCCTTTCTCGGTAGCTTCGAAATACCTTTCAATTTCTTTGCTTTCAGATATTGCTCTTCCGTTAACACCGGTGACCGGAACGTTACCAGTGTATCTGTTGATATATACACTGCCCAATCGTCAATGTTTACAATATGCGGCGCTGT
>CBFGMW010000248.1:0-4835 GCA_965649925.1 uncultured Fluviicola sp. | reverse complement strand
CAATTTTAGAACTTACTTCAATGATCTTCGAACTGTCGGAAAAGTTGGAGTACATTTCCAAATATTTATAAGCCAGTTTCAGGTTCCCTGTCTTTTTATATACTTCCGCAATTGCCCTGTACGATGGATAAATAGCTCCCTGATAGCCAAATTCCGAGCGAATTTCAACCGATCTGTTCAGGTAATTTAACGCATTGGCATATTTCCCCTGTTTCTCAAAAACTGTGCCCACCAAGTGATAAACCGATGCAATTTCGGCCCGGTTTGCAACTGATTCAAAGTAAACCAACGCCTGGTTGTAATAACGAAGCGCATCGTTATATGAAGCCTTTTCACGAAATACATTTCCTAATAGCATGTGCGATTTCCCCAAACCATCCAGGTCGTTGAAACGCTGAAGTATTTTAATCGAATTTTTGAGCTGAGTAGTTGCTTTCCCTAAATCCCGTTTCGCCAAACTTACCATTCCCTGGTTGGCTAGGGTGATACCGATCATCCGGTTGTCTTTAATGCGTTCTGCGGTTTCCAGCGCCCATTCAAAGAACTGTGCGGCTTCACGGTAATTGTAAATTGTGAACTGTGCTTCGCCTATTTCACGCTGGTAATTTGCAACCTTCGGATAGTCGTTTGCTTCTTTTGCAAGCTGAAGAGCAATGTAGTTTTTAGAAACACTTAATTCTATCTGTCCGAAATAACTGTAAATTTTTGCCTGTGTATTCACGCATGAAGCAACCAGCGAACGGCTTGGTGATCTTCGTGCAAAACCGATGGCCTGATCTACGTAATTCAGTGCACGAACCTTATTATTTCGTTCTTTTTCGAGCGAAGCATATAATTCATACGTTCGGCCGATACATTCATAACTTCTTATCTGCCGCGAAATTTTCATGGCTTCCTCCAGGTAAACTTCAGCCTGAGGGAATTCGCGCAGTGCAATTTGTGATTTGGCTAGTAACTGGAAAATCGTGATCTTGGAAGTGCTCGACTTCAATCTGTTCAGGAAAGGTGTGAGCTCAATGATCTTGGAATAATAAGCCGTTTGGTTACCGTTTAAACGCTCAACTTCCAGGTCGAATAACAAAGCCTTGAAACGGGAAAGATCGCTTTCCTGTCTGCTCGAGGCAAGCAGATAATTCCGGATGGAATCGGCTTTCTGGATGTTGTTTCTTTGATAATATTCACCCAATGCCAAAAGCCGGTTGAATCGTTTGGTGCCGTCTTTTTCGCTTTGATATGCACGAACAAGGGCGGTTTCATCGTTACCGGCGAAAAGGTTTGAAGTTTGGCTCAAACACAAAATGAAAACAAAGAGGAATTTTATTCTACCAAACATTGACTAAAAATAATGCTTTCTGTAAAATTTCGAACACAAAAAAAGCATTAGCCAATTAAGACCAATGCTTTCCATATATAAAATTGAAAAAATTACTTGGTTGTTGATTGCGCAAATCTTCCGTAAGCTTCGCACCCTGGTCCGTGTTTTTTCTTTTTCTTTTTCTTCGGACGGAACTCATTCGTTACTGATTTTCCGTTAGAAAATGTTACTCCGGATTCGCATGCAGCTGCAGCTTTACTTGTTGTTGGTAATCCGATGAAAGCGAACACTGTTAGTGTCAATATGAATTTGCGAATCGTCATAGGGCTTTTTTGTTTTAATAAGTACTTAGTAGAATAATGGTTACAATTTAGCATTTAATTACTAATTGCGAGTTACCAATTACTATTTTTTTCAGATTACCTGTGTTGATAACGGGTTTTTGTGAAGTTGTCTGATTGGTAATGCGTAATTAGCAATTTGTAATTTAGAGAACTATCTTTGACCCGCTTTTTAGCAAGCCAAATATCATGGAATACAATTTTATCGAAATAGAGCGCAAATGGCGCAAGCATTGGGCAGACAATAAAACATTTGCAGCCGAGGACAACAGTACGAAACCAAAATATTATGTTCTGGACATGTTCCCGTACCCGTCTGGAGCCGGTTTACACGTGGGTCATCCGCTCGGTTACATTGCTTCTGATATCTATGCGCGCTACAAGCGATTGAGAGGGTTTAATGTTTTGCACCCGATGGGTTACGACTCGTTCGGACTTCCGGCTGAACAATATGCTATTCAAACTGGACTTCATCCAAAGATCACAACTTCGATCAATATTGATGGATGCTTGGACGAAAAGGGAAATATAAAACCTCAATATGTAAATGAAGATGGTTCTATAAAAGATGAAGCTCTAATTGTTAAGAGTGAACACGTAAAAATTACAGATCCAAACTATCAAGATAACATCATCAAAGGTTATCGTAACCAATTAGACAAAATCGGTTTCTCTTTCGATTGGGACAGAGAAGTACGCACTTCTTCGCCTGAGTATTACAAATGGACTCAGTGGATCTTCAAACAGATCTTCAATTCGTGGTATAACGCTAAAACAGATAAAGCCGAACCGATCGATTTGCTGATCGAAGCATTTGAGGCTGACGGGAATAACGAAGTTCAGGCTGTTACAGATTTTACGGAATCTTTCTCGGCTAACGAATGGAAAACCATGTCGGAAAAAGAACAATCAGACATTCTGATGGAATACCGTTTGGCGTATTTGGCCGATTCGTGGGTGAACTGGTGTCCGGCACTTGGAACCGTTTTAGCGAATGATGAAGTGATCAACGGACTTTCAGAGCGCGGTGGTCACCCGGTAGAACAAAAATTGATGCGCCAGTGGTCAATGCGAATCAAAGCTTATGCTGAACGGTTATTGACAGGATTAGACACCGTAGATTGGACAGATGCGATTAAAGACATGCAGCGCAACTGGATCGGAAAATCTGTAGGAGCATCAGTACGTTTCAATGTTGCCTTCGACTCCGCTCAGTCAACGGATTCTTCGATGGAAGACGGCGGGTTACCGAGCGTAGTCGAGGTATTCACAACCCGCCCCGACACAATCTTCGGAGTTTCATTCATGGTTCTTGCTCCCGAGCATCCGTTGGTTGATGAAATCACAACTCCGGAATACAAAGATGCTATTGAAGCATACAAAACTGCGGCTTCGCTGAAATCGGAGCGCGACAGACAAGCCGATGTGAAAAATATTACCGGTCAGTTTACCGGAGCTTATGCTGTTCATCCGTTCTCGGGTGAGAAAATCCCGGTTTGGATTGGTGATTACGTTTTGGCTTCATACGGAACCGGAGCTGTAATGGCGGTTCCTTGCGGCGATCAACGCGATTGGGATTTTGCGAAACATTTCAATATTCCGATTAAGAACATCTTTGAAAACGTTGATATTTCTGAAGCGGCTTATTCCGAAAAAGAAGGAACAATAACAGATTCAAGTTTTCTAACAGGGCTTTCTGTAAAAGAAGCCATGAAAGCCGCGATTGAGAAAATTGAGGAAGAAGGACTTGGAAAAGGAAAAACCAACTACCGTTTGCGCGATGCGATTTTCTCCCGTCAGCGCTATTGGGGTGAACCTTTCCCGGTTTATTACAAAAACGACATTCCGTATTTGGTCGACGATGCTCATTTGCCGGTTGAATTGCCGGAAGTAGACAAATATTTGCCAACCGAAGACGGTGAACCGCCATTGGCGCGTGCAGAAAAAACGGCCTGGAAATATTCCGAAGGCGACAGAATGGAATACAACACCATGCCCGGCTGGGCGGGAAGTTCGTTCTATTTCCTGCGCTACATGGATCCGCACAATACCGAAGAATTTGTTTCCAAAGATAAATCAGATTACTGGAACCAGGTTGATTTATACATTGGTGGGTCAGAACACGCAACCGGCCACTTGTTGTACTCCCGTTTCTGGTGTAAGTTCCTGTTCGACAAAGGATTTATTTCGTTTGAAGAGCCGTTTGCGAAGATGATCAACCAAGGGATGATTTTGGGGCGAAGTAGTTTTGTTTACCGTTTGGAATACTCAGTTATTAGAGACAATGGACAATTGGGGTTTTATACATATGTGGAAGCACCATCTATATTTATATCCCAAAGCATTTTTGACAATGTTATAAGAAAAGAAAAAGTTATCGAATTTTCAGAAAAAGTAAATTCTGAATTGAAGAAACTTATACACTATAAAAATGGCTTCGTTGTGATGAATTGTACTCCAATTCACATCGACATTTCTCTCGTTGACAACGATAAACTGGATATCGAAGCATTCAAAAATTCGCGTGAAGAATACAAAAACGCCGAATTCATTTTAGAAGACGACGGTTCTTACATCTGCGGTTCCGAAGTCGAAAAAATGTCCAAATCCAAATTCAACGTGCAAACGCCGGATGAATTGGTAGAGAAATTCGGTGCAGATACTTTGCGCATGTATGAAATGTTCTTAGGCCCGTTGGAGCAAACCAAGCCATGGGATACCAAAGGTATTTCGGGAGTTCACAACTTCCTGCGCAAATTGTGGCGTTTGTTCTACAACGAAGGTCAATTGATCGTTTCAAAGGAACCGGCAAGTAAAGAATCGTTGAAGACTTTACATAAAACCATCAAAAAAGTAGAAGACGATTTGGAGCGTTACTCGTTCAACACCAACGTTTCGAATTTGATGATCTGCGTAAACGAACTGACAGAACAAAAATGTCATTCGAAAGAAGTTTTGGAAGAATTGGTTGTTTTGCTTGCGCCATACGCACCGCATACCGCAGAAGAATTGTGGGAAGCATTGGGCTACTCGGCTGGTTCAGTTTCACATGCCCATTTCCCGACTTTCAATCCGGATATGCTGGTAGAAGCAAACGTTTCGTACCCGGTTTCGTTCAACGGAAAAATGCGCATGAAAGCAGATTTACCAACAGAATTCACCGCAAAAGAAGTGGAAGA
>CBFGMW010000247.1:0-4857 GCA_965649925.1 uncultured Fluviicola sp. | reverse complement strand
CGGAGTTTCTCCTTCTAAAATCAACGGAACCGGAAAAGACGGTAGAATTACCAAACAAGATGTATTGGCCGCAATGGCTGCAGGAATTCCTGCTGATGCAACTCAGGGCTGGGGCGGAACACGCGATCAGAACCGTGAGAAAATGTCGATGCTGCGCCGTAAGATTGCAGAGCGTTTGGTTGCTGTGAAGAACGAAACTGCCATGTTGACCACATTCAACGAGGTAGACATGAAACCAATCATGGACCTGCGTGCAAAATACAAAGATCAGTTCTCTAAATTCCACGATGTAAACCTTGGGTTTATGTCATTCTTTACAAAAGCTGTTACAGAAGCCTTAAACTTGTTCCCTGCTGTAAATGCACAGATTGACGGAAACGAAATGGTATTCCATAACTATGCAGATATCGGAATTGCCGTTTCATCTCCGAAAGGATTGATGGTTCCTGTAGTTCGTAATGCAGAACAAATGAGTTTGGCTGAGATTGAACGTGAGATCAAGCGTTTGGCAGTTAAAGCAAGAGATGGAAAAATTACTCCGGAAGATATGACCGGCGGAACATTTACAATCACAAATGGTGGTGTTTTTGGTTCCATGATGTCAACTCCGATTATCAACCCGCCGCAATCGGCAATTTTGGGAATGCACAATATTATTGAGCGCCCGGTAGCCATTGACGGAAAAGTTGAAATTCGTCCGATGATGTACGTTGCGTTGTCTTATGACCACCGCATTATCGACGGAAAAGAATCTGTTGGATTCTTAGTTAAAGTAAAAGAAATGATCGAAAACCCCGAAAGAATTATTTTCGGTGGAAAAGATCCGTACGCCGTATTATTAGGTTTATAAAACAATTTGCAGGGACAAGTCGCGACTTGTCCCTGCAAATTTTATCCAACCTCTTCACCACCCCATCCGTTATTGTACATATCCATGAGAATAATAATCTTTCTTTCTGTTTGTTCGATCTTTTTTCTTTCGTCGTGCGGCGGAGACAAAGCACCTGCGCTGAATCCGGAAACAGACAATGTTGACAGCCTTTATTCCGTTTACAGAAAACAGGGAAAAACCATTCCGATGGATATTCTTTTGGCGCACGGAAACTTAATGCTCGACCGTTACGATTATGCCAACGCATTGAAAGACGGTGCTGAAGCATACAGAAGAGAACCAAAAAATATCGAAGCGCGTTTGTTGTATGCTTATGGCTTGAATAATCGTCCGGAGCGAACGCATGCCGACCGCGTTTCTGCTCAAAAGCATTTCAAGTTTATTCTGAAAAAAGATCCGAAAAACTTAGAAGTATTGGTTCAACTGGCTGCTAGTTATGCTGAAATGGGTGACACCGAAAACGCATTCCGATACGCAAATGCCGCACTCAAAATAGACAAACACTACCGTGATGCCTATATCCTGAAAGGAAAGATCTATGATTCGGAAGGAAACCTGAAACTGGCTATTTCGTCTTTTGAAACAGCGATCCAGCAAGATCCGGATTTCTACCCGGCCTATTTATACCTGGGAGAATTGTACCAATACGAGAAAAACGATCCGCTCGCAATTGAGTACTTTTTAAGTGCCGACCAGATTGAACCGAATAACATCGAAATTCTGTACAAATTGGCTTATGCTTATCAAAGCTTTAACCAGGACGAAAAAGCGCTTGCTGTGTACCGCAGAATGGCTAAAATGGACCCTGAATTCTCTGTAAGCACATTCCAGCAGGGATGGATTAAGCAATTTCATCAAAACCAGATGGACAGCGCGCTCATCTTTTACGATATGACTATACTGAATGAACCCCGTTACGTCGAGGCATGGCACAATATGGGAATGATTCAGGAAGAATATAAAAAAGACAAGTACGAAGCGATCAAGTATTACCAGATGGCGTTGAAATACGACAAAGATTTCGAGCTATCCAAAGTGGCACTTACGCGTCTTTCCAAATAAACATTCATGAAGGCAAAACAAGTAACCCTTGTTCTATTGATCGCGGAACTAATTATTCCCGTTCTGGGTTATTTCTTTTGGAACTGGGATTACAGCTTTATCCTGTTGTTTTATGCCTTCGACTGGATTTTCCTTTTGATTTTCCAGGGGATCAAGATCAGAAAACGTTTGCAGCTTTCAAATTCGGTTATTGAACGTAATAATGCGATCCGCGGAATGATCATCTACATTTGTTCATTCCTCATCAGTTGCGGAATAATTCTCTTTGTATCAGGCCAGGTAGATCCGGGTTTCGATTTCTCTAACCGCTTTAACGCATTCATGCGCTATAAAGACATGGGTTTTGAGCAAGCCTACATCATCGTTCCACTTTGTTTCCTGAACGCGTACAACGCATATAAACGTCAATTCGTATTCCCGAATGCAGCTGAGCGATTTACGATCTCACAAATCATTGGTTTGTCACTCGTACAACATATTATTCTGACTATTGCGGTTATCGTAATCAGTACAATTGTTTTACTAGGTCATTTATCACCGAACATTTTCCTGATCTCCTGTGTTTTTGGAGTATTTGCAGGAAAAGCATACTTTCAACTTTATAAATCAAAACCATGAAAGCATTTCTGACATCTCTGTTCGCGCTGGCACTGCTTCACGCTTCGGCACAAATTACCACCGGTAAACCCACGATCGATATAGAAAAGCCCGATTCGGTGATCTTAAAAAATCCTTCAAGCACTTCAGTTTATATTGGCGCCGGAAGCAGCAATACATTCCGTAAACTGGTCCCTAACGACGAACCTTACGGAAAACCGCTTGGATACAGGGAAGATGAAACGAATATCAAGATCTGGTCGTTTGAACTTGGTTTGAGAAATCAGATTAACTCTTACCTCCAATTGGACGGTGGATTAAGCCTGGAGCGCTTCGGAGAAACATATACTTCTACTCCACAAGCGCAAACTGGCGACAGCACGTACAGTTACATCAATCATTACTCTTACATTTCTATTCCGCTGCAGCTGTACGGAACCATAGGAACCGACTTCAAACTGTACGGTGGTGCCGGACTACAACCGGGAATTGTAGGCGGATTCAACAGAGAAATTACGATCACTGATTCAATCGGAAATGCAACAACGGAAGAAATCAATCAGCCGGAGCAACTAAGCGGATTCATTTTGAACGCTCGTTTCAGTGCCGGTTTGCAATGGAAATGGAGTAAATATGCCGGTGTTTATGTAAACTACACCTATCAATTAGGATTAACTTCTACTTTGGAAAAACAAGATCCGTACAAGCATTATCCGCGCGCCGGAGGAGTTAGATTCGGGCTTTATTTTATTATACCGGAGTAAGCAGCGGAGGATTACTATTCACAGCATGAGAGCAACACTCGCGCGAGCTTCAAAAGAAAAAAGGTTTCAGATAGTATCCGAAACCCTTAAATATCTTGCGCAGGATTACAAATCATCCGCTGCTTAATCTTCATTATTAAACTGCATGGTATTCCCACCAAAGCTTTGTTCGTCGCCGTAATAGAAGATGAGGAGTTGTGCGCAATCACGAAGGAAGTCAATTTTACCGATTTCAATTCTATTGATCTTTAAACCTGTGCGTTTGGAAACGTCAGCAACCATTTCTTCGTATTTGTCGGGAGTAATCAGATCAATACGTTCGTACTGAATTACTTTACGCGTTTCGTGCTTCAGGAGCCAAACATTCTCTAATCCGAAGGTCAGTAAGATTAATGCACCGTTCATTAAAGCCATTTCGGATACGGAGATCTTGTTGGAAGAAAGTGCGTTAATCACTGAAACCCCAATTACAAGGAACAAGTAGGTCATTTCCTTAATCTCGATGCTTTCTGTTCGGTAACGCAGAATTCCGAAAATGGCGAAAAGCCCAAGCCCCATTCCGGTGTCGATATCGAGTTTTTTCAGACCGAAACACAGGAAAAATGTGATCATTCCGATCAGGTAGTATGTGAACAAGTAATCTTTTCTTCTCGATTTCGGGTAATAAAGAACACGAATCAAAATTGTGATTACCAATAAGTTCACTCCCAATCTAAATAGAAGCGAATAAAAATCGGTGTTGAAATATTGGATGTCCATTGATTCCGGACGGGCTTTCAGTAAAATGTTAGCTAGCATTCTTGGAGAGTTTTTGAATAAAGAGTTGTTTCGATTTGAAACGGTTTGTTTTTAAACTGAATTGATTCTCGTGTATGTCCATCATGCCAAAACAGAATTTCGAAATGCGGAACGGACGTATTAATTTGGTGCGCATCAGTTGGAAAAAGGGTGATGTGCGGTCCAGCTTGGGTTGTTTTAATTCGGCAATAACGATTTGTGAAAGTGTTTGACTCACAGTAGGATCAATCGTGTGATCGCCATTCTTGATGTCATAATCAATTGTCAAACGTTCTTCGCAATGTTTATTCACCAGCGTAATTCTGCTGTATGTATTCAGCATTACAGGTTTCAGTTCCTTGTAATTCGGAATTCTGGACACCAGGAATTCCTTTTCCGAATCGGAGAAATCATTGTGAATATCCGGAATCGGGATGCGCTTTTTATCAGTTCTGCCTTTTTTCTTTTCTTTCACCTCCAGGAAACTCATTCCGGTGTCTAAATACGTTCTCATGCGCACTTTGAACCGGCGAGGAATGGAGCGGTGATGATCATGAAAAAAAGAATAGCTTTCATCGTCGAAATACTGGCTCGTATAATTAAAAACCACTTTCCCTTCAATGTTCAACACATCGTAATATGGTAAAATAGCTTCTAAAATTTCCGGTAGTTGATTCAAATGGAACGCGAATTTCTCATCGGTTCTATTCATTAACGGCGCACGCGACAATTCCTCCAGGGAAATGCCGTTAAACTTGTGTAAAA
>CBFGMW010000246.1:0-4880 GCA_965649925.1 uncultured Fluviicola sp. | reverse complement strand
CATCCAGGCTGTAGTTAAGGGTATTGCTTTCGTTGATTTTAAAGTCTTCCAGGGTGTATTCTCCTGATTTGGAGAAGTAGTTGGCTTTTAAAACTTCGATTTTAATTTCAGTATAATTCACACGTTTAAAGCTGAAAGTGTAGTTCCCGCTGGCATCAGTTATGATGTCTTTCGTGAAATCGTCGTGCTTAGATCCTTTTGCCGTAACCCGAACAGTAGCTCCTTCGAGGTTATTATTAAACGCATTATCGTGGATATTACCCGAAATAGTATAGGTGATATCTTTTTTTTTACACCCTGAGAAAGCTGCAATGAGAACAAACATGCTTAAAAAGTATGCCGATTGAATCGTGATTTTTCTTAAAAATAGTCTCATAAGTGCTGTTTTGAACCTAAAAGTACAAAATAAGGAATGTTGGTAACTCATTTTTTTAGCAAAGCAAAACATTTATTGATTAAATGGTATATCCCTTGTTAATTAAGCGTTTGAAGTAGGATGCCTTTCTGTTTCCAACAAAATCGACAATGAATTGTTATTAAAAATGTCGTCTTTTTTTTCACATAATTTGTGAACCAATGGAAATTGATACTATTTTCGCTCCGTAACTCAAAAAACAAATTATTATGTCAGAATTAGACGCAACAACACAAGCCCCTCAAGGTAAAGGAATGGCTGTAGCAGGATTTATCATTGCTTTAGCAGCTTTAGTATTAAACAATGTAATGGCAGGTATTGCTATCTTGGCTATCATCGCTGGTGGAAGTGGATGGTTAATGTACCTTTGGTTAGTAGTTAATATCCTTGGGATGGTATTGTCAATCATGGCAATGGGCAAATTGAAAAAATCCGGACAAAAAAGAGGTTTGGCTATCGCAGGTATGATCATCGGTATCGTAGGTACTGTTTGGGCTATCATTCTTTGTTTAGGTATGGCTGCAGCAGCAACTATGTCTAACTCAATGCAGACTGAATTCCAAAATGCAATGGATCAAGCTCGTTAATAAATTATTGAATTTAGGAGCCGATCCGCCTCAGGCGGATCGGCTTTTTTTTGTTCAAAAAAATTAATTTCACCGAAACACACAAATCATGGAAGACGAAGAAGAAGACGGTTACCATTTTGAAGAAGGTGATACGCTTGATGAACTGGAAGTAAGTTGTAGCTACCGCGATACTACATTTCTGAAAGTGCTATGCATTTTAACCTGGATTTATACTGCAATAGTTGTTTTCATATTTATCCGCTATTTCGGAAATGCCGCTAATGCGAGAACGTTACTTGGCGGTATGGGGAATAATCCGGGAACGTATTTTGCATTTAATTTCTTTATTCTCCCGATTATCTGTTCTGTTGGTGCCTTTTTTATGTTTCGCAGAAACAAATGGGGGTTCATTATTTATGTAATCGGTCAGGTACCGCCAATTATCTACAAAGGTTATTTGTTCTTTTTAGCAGGAAATCATCCGGAGGCCGTAATTCCAATGCTTGTTTTAAACGCTTTCCCGATCGGCTTTTTGATTATGTATGCCTCTCAACTGAAAGTGATGAATAAGCTGAGAAAACCAAAAACTCAAAATACAATCTAACATGGAATTAATTAGTCCGCTGGCATTTCTCGTTATTGTACTAGTTATGCTTGTTTTTATTGTAGTGGTACTTCTGGTGTTTATCCTTTTTTTGTTAAACCTGAAGCGAATGCTCAACCAGGTGAATCCGGATAACAGAATGGTTGCTCCGGCAAATGTATTTCTAATGCTGATCCCGATTTTCAGCTTGGTGTACGGGTTTATCCTTTTTCCAAAGATTTCAGAGTCCATCCGAAAGGAATATGAAAGCAGGGGGAAGATCATTCCCGGCGATTGTTTGAAAGTGTTGGGTTACGTATTTGCAGGTCTAATGGTGCTTTCAACAATTATCAATTATATTGAAACACCTTTTTCAGGTATTGTTTCTCTTTCCTTGTTAACAATCCTGATCATTTACTGGGTTAAAAGCGCTCAAATCAAAAACGAATTAAGATCGTCAGGGCCAGATGCAAGGGCTGATTTGCTGGATTAGCTATTTCCAAACGAAATAGCTAAGTTTGCCCTCTTAAAAACAGAACTATGGACCCATTAGATACTTTAGACGACACAAAACAAAATTTACCAAACGCAACAGCAGTTTTAGTACTGGGAATTTGTTCTATTGTCGGATGTTTCTTGTTCGGTCTTCCAGGTCTGGTTTGCGGGATCATTGCATTGGTTTTGAGTAAAAAGGACCGTGGTTTGTATTTTTCCAATCCGGTTAAATACGGAGAATCGTTTAAGATCAGTAATGCAGGCAGGGTTTGTGCCATTATAGGTACTTGTTTGTCCGGACTTTACTTCGTATACTATCTGGTGATCCTTACTGTTCTTGCCGGAGTCAATTTCTAAATCCGGAAAATGATACGTTGTTCCTGGAAAGAACTGGTAGGTATCGACTGTCCGTCCTGCGGTGCTCAGCGTTCATTCCTGCATCTTATTTCCGGCGAATTCAAAGAAAGTTTCATTGACTTTCCTGCTCTTATTCCGTTTATTGTTACAATTATTTTGGCAATACTCGTCATTTTTAAATTAACACGTATTGAGCCGAAGTGGATTGCCAGGTCATTTGGTTTCACAGCTGTCGTTATGTTCGTTTCATGGACAGTTAAGATTATTCAGTTTTAGGGATTTCTATTCTTCCACATGATTAGGCTTCTTATAATTCAAGGCGGTTTAAAGAATCATTTTAGGGGAAAACACACTTCAAATAAACGGGTTTTACTACCTTTAACAACTCAAAAAAAATAGTATGTCTGACGATAAGAAAATCATTTTTTCTATGGTTGGTGTCTCAAAAGTGACGCCTCAGGGAAAACAAATCATTAAAGATATTTACCTCTCTTTTTTCTACGGAGCAAAGATCGGGATCATCGGTTTGAACGGTTCCGGAAAGTCAACCGTTATGAAGATCATTGCTGGTTTGGATAAGTCGTACCAGGGTGATGTTGTTTTTTCTCCGGGATATTCTGTCGGTTACCTTGCCCAGGAACCGGATTTGGATCCGAAGAAAACGGTGAAAGAGACCGTAATGGAAGGAGCTCAGGAAACCGTTGATGTACTGAAAGAATACGAAGAAATCAATAATGCCTTCATGGATGAGGAAGTTTTGAACGATCCGGACAAAATGGACAAGCTCATTTCGCGACAAGGACTTATTCAGGATAAAATTGATGCACTTGACGCGTGGGAATTAGATACAAAATTAGAAAGAGCAATGGATGCGCTTCGTTGTCCGCCGGATGATCAATTGATCGAAACGCTTTCCGGTGGTGAAAAACGCCGTGTTGCTTTGTGTCGTTTATTACTTCAGAATCCGGATATTTTATTGCTTGATGAGCCTACCAATCACCTGGATGCAGAATCTATTGACTGGTTAGAGCAGCATTTACAACAATACCAGGGAACAGTGATTGCTGTAACCCACGACCGTTATTTCCTTGATAATGTTGCCGGATGGATTCTTGAGTTGGATCGCGGAGAAGGAATTCCATGGAAAGGAAATTACACTTCTTGGCTGGAGCAAAAAGGAAATCGTTTGAAAGACGAGGAGAAATCAGAATCTAAACGACAAAAAATGCTTGCCCGCGAGTTGGAGTGGGTGCGTATGAATCCGAAAGCCCGCCAGTCGAAAAGTAAAGCTCGTTTGCAGAACTACGATAAAATGATGTCGGAAGACATGAAAGACAAAGAAACGAAATTGGAAATTCCGATTCCGAATGGACCGCGGCTTGGTAATAATGTAATTGATGCGGTAAACGTGATGAAAGCATTTGGAGACAAGGTTCTGTATGAGGATTTGAATTTCAAGCTTCCTCCGGCAGGAATTGTTGGAATTATCGGGCCGAATGGTGCCGGTAAAACAACCATTTTCAAAATGATCATGGATGAATTGCAGCCTGATAAAGGTGAATTTACGATTGGTGAGACAGTGAAAATCGGATATGTCGATCAAAGTCACCATGCTGTTGATCCGGAAAAATCTGTGTTCGAAGTAATTGGCGGCGGCGGCGAATTTGTTGAGATCGGAAATCAAAAAATCAATGCACGTGCTTATTTGTCGAAGTTCAATTTTGCCGGTTCTGATCAATCTAAAAAGGTTGGTGTACTTTCGGGTGGTGAACGGAATCGTTTGCATTTGGCTATGACTTTAATGACAGAAGCAAACGTTCTTTTGCTCGATGAGCCTACGAATGATATTGATATCAATACATTGCGCGCTTTGGAAGAAGGAATTGAGAACTTTGCCGGTTGTGCGGTTGTTATTTCTCACGACCGTTGGTTCCTGGATCGTATTTGTACACATATTCTGGCTTTCGAAGGAGATTCGGAAGTAGTTTGGTTCGAAGGATCTTACTCGGAATATGAGGAAAATAAGCGTAAACGTTTGGGGGATGCAGCTCCGAAACGAATTAAATATAGAAAACTAGTATAATAATTACCAATTACGAATGACTAATTAATTTGCAATTCGTAATTACCAATTTGTAATTTGATTTGGATCCTCTTCACGGAATAAAATTAGAAACGATCGTTACAGAACTTGAGGCCGAATTTGGTTTTGAGCGCCTGGGACAAATGATTCCTATCAATTGTTTTATCAACGAACCGAGTGTGAAATCGAGCTTGAAGTTTTTACGTAAAACACCGTGGGCTCGAGCCAAAGTAGAGGAGCTGTATGTGAATAGAATTGTTAATATCCGAAATGGATAGTTACGAGTGACAAATGACTAGTTA
This sequence comes from uncultured Fluviicola sp., assembly GCA_965649925.1. Lineage (GTDB taxonomy): Bacteria > Bacteroidota > Bacteroidia > Flavobacteriales_D > Crocinitomicaceae > Fluviicola. Next base: position 76 of record CBFGMW010000246.1, on the reverse strand, counting down.
CGAATAAATTAAATTCAAATTTGTTCCTTGTCACTCATAATTTAAAAAACTATGGAAATAAGAAACTTAGAACCCA
>CBFGMW010000245.1:0-4881 GCA_965649925.1 uncultured Fluviicola sp. | reverse complement strand
AATTAGAAGGATTTGTTTACGATCCGAAGCTGACATACAAAGTTCAGCTGGCTTTTTCCAGAGGCGATATGGATTGGGACATGACCCAGGAGTCTGTTGTGAATACGAGCTCGAATATTGTACGTGATGCGGTTGTTTATTATGAACCGATTGAAGGATTGAAATTTGGATTTGGTCAAACGAAACTTCCGGGAAACCGTCAGCGGGTTGTTTCTTCAGGAGATCAGCAGTTTGCAGATCGTTCTATTGTGAACGCTACATTTACTATTGATCGTGATTTTGGTTTCTTCGGAACTTATAAACAGAATTATTTTTCCGTTTCCGGAGCTGTAACTTCAGGAGAAGGGAGAAATACAACTCAATCTAACAGCGGATTAAGTTATACAGGTCGTATAGAGGCTTTACCATTTGGTTCTTTCACCGGGAAAAACGATTATCAGGAAGGTGATCTCGAGCGCGAAAATAAACCGAAACTTTCTATTGGAGCATCTTATAATTTCAATGATGATGCTGTTAGAACCGGCGGGCAATTGGGAAGAGATTTATACACAAAAACGGATCTTACAACGATATCAATCGATTTACTATTTAAATACAAAGGCTTTGCTGTTTACTCTGAATTAATGCAGCGCAACTGTTCAAATCCGATCACATTTTCATCAGACTCATCTAATATTCAAACTGTTTATGCAGGTTATGGTGTGCTGCAGCAGGTAAGTTATCTGTTTAAATCTAATTGGGAAGTTGCCGCTCGTTATGCCAGTATTACTCCTTTTAATTCAGTTTATGATAATCCGGATTTTTCGGGAGTGAATTTGAAAGGAACGGATGAATTTCAATTGGGGGTTACACGTTACTTAAATGGTCACAGAGTAAAAGTTCAGGCAAACGTTTTATACCAGATTACACGTAATCTGAGGAATGAAACTGAAACTGGCCGTTTTGGAGGGATTTTTCAGATAGAATTGGGAATCTGATTCAATAACAAGATTCTCATTGCTAAAGACAAAAAGAGTCAGAAGTCATGATTGGTTTTTTCCGATCGTGACTTTTGACTTTTGGTCATTCTCCGCTTGCCGAATATTTATAGCCGATTCCTTTTACGGTTTTGATATAATTATCACCAATTTTCTCCCGCAGTTTACGAATGTGTACGTCGATAGTTCTGTCACCAACAACGATATCGGTTCCCCAAACTTTTTCCAAAATAATATCACGCTCAAAAACAATCTCCGGGCGTGAAGCCAAAAGAGCAAGTAACTCAAATTCCTTTTTCGGTAAATGAATCGGGTTTCCGTTTTTGAAGACAGTGTATTTTTCTCTGTTGATAGTAATTGTTCCTTCTAACTCAACAGCGCTGATAGGAGCTTCTTTTCGCCGTAGCAGAGCATTAATTCTGCTTACAAGAACGCGTGGTTTGATTGGTTTGGGAATATAGTCATCGGCTCCGGCATCTAATCCGGCAATCTGACTGTAATCCTCATTTCGGGCGGTTAAAAAACAAATCAGCACTTGTTCTAGTCCGGCGGTTTTTCGAAGTGTTTCACATACTTCAATTCCATCCATTCCGGGCATCATAACGTCAAGAAGAATAAGATCTGGTCGCTCTGATTTACACAATTCAATACCCGTTCTGCCATTCTCAGCAGTGAAGACTGTGAATCCTTCTTTTTTCAGGTTGTATGCAACAATCTCCCGGATATCTTCTTCGTCGTCTATTAGAACAATCTTATTCATACCTGTCTTTGTTTCTTTCAAAGTTAATTTTTTCATCGGTTAATTCAATGAGAAAATGTAGCAGCCCGGTTAATCGGCCAGAGTGATCGTGGAATGTGTAAATATGTACAGCTTGAATCAAAAACTGACAACTCCCTCAAAAAAATCAAGCAAAAAACAATCAATTGTTGAACTCCTAACTTGGAAAATATGCAACAGCTTTTCTTTTGTTTTGTGAAAAATTACTTGAAATGTAGAGATTCATACCACGAATGATGAATAATTGGCGGTGAAAATTAAATCCTGTCATCTGACTTCTTAAATTCCGTGGATTCCTTAATTGTCATATCAAACAAAGTTCTTCCAAAATATGCTTGTAGATGAATTAAATCAACTTACCTTTGACGAAGTAGTAGTAGGTTAGGTTGATTAGTGTGACAAGAGCTTGAGACGCCCGTTTCAAGCTCTTGTTGTATTTTAGGCCAAATCGTTTTTCCGGAAAAAAGACTCGGTTTGGTTTACATTTCTTAAATTCACATCCATGAGTGAAGTCTTAGCAAAATCCGAACCTGCAGTGTCGAAAGGCAAAAAAGCACGAATATTATTGGTTGAGGATGATACCAACCTTGGTTTCATTATCTCAGAACAATTGAAAATGGAAGGATACGAAGTTGTATTGTGTTCAAACGGAAACGAAGGACAAATACGCTTTACGGAAGAATTATTCCATCTCTGCATTTTTGATGTTATGATGCCCAAAAAAGATGGAATTACGCTTGCCAAAGATATCCGCGCAATCAACCAGGATGTTCCCATTTTGTTTTTAACGGCAAAATCACTGACTGAAGACAAGGTAGAAGGATTCAAAGCCGGAGCCGATGATTATCTAACGAAACCGTTTGCTTTTGATGAATTAACCCTTCGTGTAAAAGCACTTTTGAAGCGTGTAAATATTGTTGACGAACCGGAAAGCAAGGTTCTTCATATCGGGGAATATGTATTCGATACAGAGAATTACACCCTGGTTCACCCGGATTTCAAAAAAACATTGACCAAGAAAGAAGCAATGGTTTTGAAAATGCTTTGTCAATTCCAAAATAACGTGGTTTCAAGAGAAACTATTTTGACGGCAGTTTGGGGCCAGGACGATTATTTTGCAGGGAGAAGTATGGATGTTTTCATTACTAAGCTGAGAAAATACCTCAGTTCCGACCCGACTATTTCAATTCAGAATGTTCATGGAATTGGCTTCAAACTGGAAGTGATTCATTCATAATATGAAGATGGTTACTTTTCATCGATTTTCATTTATCATCTAAAAAATAAATGAAAGCATTATCAATAGTTGCCGTTGTATTGGGAGTTTGTCTTACTTATTTGGGAACCAGATTCAGAATACAGCATTATCCGTATGGAAAAGAAATGATGTATACAGGATTAATACTGATGCCTCTAGGAGTTTTCTATTTAATTTACCGAGTTGTAACCAAACAGAAACGCAGTTCCTGATAGTCAGGTTAAATTACAATTGTGTTTTTTAGGTGATTTCTCAACTTTTTCACTTCTTTTGCAGCATGAAAACATTTGTTATTATCCTTTTCTTTGCTTTGATTTCGAATTTCTCATTTGCCGACCAACTGGCTTACATTTCGAGAGAAGATGCAATGACTGCAGCCGAATTCATCAAAAAAAACAGCACGATTTACAGTTACTGCGGATGCTGTGAGGATTTTTTGGAACCCGGAGCAAAACCAACGAAACCTGTTAAATTGAAAGTTGAGCAAATCATTGTTCGAGCTACAGGTTACGAAGATTATTATGAAGTGTATGTTGTTGTAAAGGGAAAAGAAATTGCTTTGGACCTTGCTTATACCTGGTATAAATCTGAAAAGAAATACCATACAATTGGTGAAGGTTTAGGCCTGGATCACGACAAGTGTAAAGATTTTCCGAAATAATGATCCTTCATCTTGAAACAGCTACAAAAGTCTGTTCTGTAGCACTTTCTTCCAACGGAAAATTACTTCAGCTAGCCGAAATTGATAACGATGCATTTGCTCATGGTGAACAATTGACGGTTTTAATCGAAAAAGTTCTTGCGAAAGAAAGAATTACCATGCAGGAACTCACAGCCGTTTCGGTAGCGAGCGGCCCGGGTTCGTACACCGGATTGCGCATAGGTGTTGCAACTGCAAAAGGACTGTGTTACGCGCTCAACATTCCGCTGATTGCCGTTGATGCATTATCTTCTTTGGCAGAAATGGCCAGAAAAGAATATCCGGATGCCGTTTTGTGCCCCATGATTGATGCGAGAAGAATGGAGGTGTTTTCGGCTCATTTTTCTCCCGATGGAAACTTTCTGAAACCTATTTCAGCAGATGTTCTGGATGAAAACAGTTATTCGGAATACGAGCCTTTCGTTTATTTCGGCGATGGTGCAGAGAAAATGAAAGAGATTTGGAAAGGGCGTAACGTTCAATTTGCAGATGTGAGATGCAGTGCCGAAGGACAAGTTTGTTTAGCAACTGAGAAGTTTAACCAAGAGCAATTTGAAGACGTAGCTTACTTTGAACCTTTCTACCTGAAAGAGTTTTACATGCCAACGAAGAAATAGTTTTGAATTGAAGATTAACGTGGTTTCGGCTTAAACGACGGCAAAAACGCGGCTGCAATCCCTAGCAACGGTAAAAAGGAGCAAATATGGTAAATGGTTATGATTCCGTAATTTTCTATGAGATCTCCCAAAACTGCGGCTCCAACTCCAGCCATTCCAAAAGCAAATCCGTAAAAAAGTCCCGAGATCATTCCAATTTTTCCTGGCAATAATTCCTGTGCATAAACCAGGATGGAGGAAAACGCAGAAGCAATGATTAATCCGGCAATTCCAAGGAAAATAATTGTCCAGGTTAAGTCCATGTATGGCATTGCAAGCGTAAACGGTGCAGCTCCCAAAATGGAAAACCAGATAATGTTTCTTCGCCCGTATTTATCGCCAAGCAAACCGCCAATAACGGTGCCAAGCGTAACGGTGAACAGGTAAACAAAAAGCAATAACTGTGATTCGTGTTCCGGTAAATGGAATTTTTTCTCCAGGTAGAAAATGAAATAATTGGTAATACTTGCCTGGTAAAAATATTTGGAGAAAATCAGAATCAGCAGAATTCC
>CBFGMW010000244.1:0-4894 GCA_965649925.1 uncultured Fluviicola sp. | reverse complement strand
CGTTCATTTCTGCGGTAAGCGTAATCGTCGGGAGTAAGTCCTTTTTCTTCTGTTTCCGCCAGTAGTTTGTAGAGCTCCTCCGCACGACCAAGCAGATCCAATGCTGAATTTGACAGCGCAATGTCTTCTTCCAGAAAAGGACCGCGGCTACACATTTCACAAAGACGTTGTGCAAGGACTAATTCCGTATCCGCCAGTCGCACCAGCAACCGGGCAAAATCTGTATTAATTGTAATGACCATATCTTCGACCTGATTAGATGTTTTTTACTTCTGCCGGAATAGTGTAAAACGTAGGATGGCGGTATATTTTATCTTCCTGAGGATCGAAATAAGCTTCGGCATCTTCCATTGGTACGGACACTATACTTGCCGACGGAACTACCCACAATTCGCGGCCTTCCCCACGACGGCAGTATGCATCACGGGCATTCTGTACCGCCATTTTTTTGTCATACCCATGCACGCTTCCCACATGTTTGAATGCGAGTCCCGCTTTTTTCTGGATAAATACTTCCCAGATGTTATCTCCAGTTTCCATATCTTAATTGAGTTTATAATGAAATGATTGCAGTTTCTGTTTTTCGGGCATAGGCTGCAGCTGCTTCGCGCACCCACCTGTTTTCCTGATGTACATTACGGTGATGGTCAAGCCGGTCGGTATTGCAAGGACCGTTTCCGTTGATAACATCGTGGAACTCATTCCAATCCAGCGGACTGTGATCGTAACTGCCGGTTGTTTCGTTCAGGCAGCAATTCGGATCAGGAACGGTAAGTCCGAGAAATTCGACCTGCGGTACTGTTTTATCAATGAATTTCTGACGCAACCGGTCGTTGGATTCTCGTTTGATTTTCCATTTCATCGCGTTTCCGGTATGAGCAGAGTCGGTGTCATGCGGACCAAACATCATGAGGGCAGGGAACCAAAAACGATTCACGGCATCCTGCGCCATTTCGCGTTGCTCTTTTGTACCACGCGCCATGTGCATCATGATTTCGTAGCCCTGCCGCTGATGGAAACTTTCTTCCATGCAAATACGCACCATAGCTCGTGAATAAGGTCCGTAAGACGTTTTCTGCAGGGATACCTGATTTACGATTGCAGCTCCATCGACCAACCAGCCAATAGCTCCGATATCTGCCCAGTTCAGAGTTGGGTAATTAAACACACTGGAATAGCGTGCCTTTCCTTCGTGAAGTTGTGTAATCAATTCTTCGCGTGATACATTGAGTGTTTCGGCAACACTGTAGAGGTACAATCCATGTCCGCCTTCATCCTGAATCTTGGCAAGCAACACCTGTTTGGAACGCAGCGATGGTGCTCTCAGCAGCCAGTTTCCTTCGGGCTGCATACCAATCACTTCGGAATGGGCATGCTGTGAAACCTGACGCACCAGATGTTTCCTGTATTCTTCAGGCATCCAGTCGTGCGGTTCTATTTTCAGATCTTGTTCTATCAATGCGTTAAAAGCCACTTCGTGTTTTTCCATAATACATTTTATTGGAACCTGCTCAGCCAAGGGGCTATACAGACTCAAATTGAATGCAGCAAGAGTAAGATCTTCTCACTCAAAAAAAAATGATAGTCATCACTGAAAGAACTGATTTTGGTCAAATCCAGAAGGAAGAGTGAATCAGTTATCACGCTCATTAATGAAAAGAAGGTGGTTGGTTGAATTCAGCCAGTTATGTTTAAGTCTTTGGGTAACATTTTAACTCACAGGCTTTGATTGTCCTGACATTGAGAAACCATACTACAGCATAATATAAAGCAATAGGATAAACGCACTCCCAAACACAACAAGAGCTCCAAAAAGACACAGTAAAACACAATTAAAGATATGTCGGTTCTTTGCTTTTCGGGTGTATTCAGTCCCCGTTTCCGTACAGTTCTTTTTGTGTTTTTTTCCTTTGAGAAACGCAAGCGTCAGAAACACAACTGCAGCTCCCAGCACTAATATTGGTACGAGAATAAATTCCCACAGGAGAAATACCATAACCACCGAGGCAGCAAAAAGAAGCAGGAAAAAATATGCCAACCATGAAAATAATCTGGATTGTTTGTTCAGTCGTTCCGGATTTTCATTGATTGACAGTTTCTCTTCTTTAACGGATCTATTTCTTATTCGAATTTTATAAAAGAACGGAATGGCTACGGCAAGAAGCGCAAAAATTCCAGCTATAGTCCAATCACTGCCGGAATTTCGGCTGGCTCTTTTTTCGTCACGAGATTTCTTGATTTTGGAGGCAAATCGATCATACTTTTTTTCTGTGCTGTTTAAAGACAACTGCTTTGATTGATGAGTAGCCTTTTTCGGTATTACTGTGTTTATTTCCTCATTCGTGAAGTCAGAAGATTTTACTTCCGGAATCGAATCAATACCGAGTGGAGCAATCGAATTGCGTGGCAATAAAGTAGCTGCACCCGGTTTTTCTGCTTCATTTGACAATGCATTTCCGGGATCAGCACGCTTAATGCCCTTCATACGAAGGTTTCCCGAATGATTGAAGTTGGTGTATTTCTGACGGGAGAATCCGTTAACCGCACAAGCGTGCAGACACATTATGAGAAGGAGAATTGAGAGGGATTGTATTATTGCTTTCATGTAAATAGTGTTGTTGAAGCCCAAAGATATTCATCAACAAAGCATTACAACCGTATTAATCGCAATCTGAGAAACGAGAGTTGCGATATTCCGTATTGAATATCAATCAGAGTATGGATGAGCAACAAAACTTACTCACCTCATCATCCAAAATCCGTCACTTTTTCTTCAACTCGTAAAAATCAACTCTTCTATCTCTTAAATTTCTTACACTTCCGTAGCTATGTAATTCGTCGAGTAGTTTTAAATCGACATCTGCAATCAGGATCATCTCAGTATTGGCAGTTGCCTCACTTTTCACCGCATTCGAAGGGAAAGCAAAATCGCTTGGTGTAAAAACGGCCGATTGCGAATACTGAATATCCATATTCTCCACTTTAGGCAGGTTACCAACACTTCCGGTAATTGCTACGTAGCACTCGTTCTCAATAGCTCTTGCCTGGGCACAAAGCCGCACGCGCAAATATGCATTTTGTGTATCTGTAAGGTAAGGCACAAATAATATCTGCATCCCTTCATCCGCTAACAGTCGTGAAAGCTCAGGAAACTCCACATCATAACAGATCAGGATTCCGATTTTTCCGGCATCAGTATCAAACACCTGTAACTTATCACCACCTTTTAACCCCCAGTACTTTTGTTCATCCGGTGTAACGTGCAATTTTTCGTAAATCTCAACATCTCCGTTCCTGTGACACAAGTGGCCAACATTTTTCAATGACTCGCCATCATACATCGGCATACTCCCGGCAATAATATTGACGTTATAGCTCACCGCCAACTCACTGAATTTAGCGGTAATCTGATCTGTATATTGCGACATGGCACGAATTGCTTCCGCCTCATTCATTCCTTCAAATTCTGCCATCAACGGTCCGTTGAAATATTCCGGAAACACGGCAAAATCAGCTTTATAACTCGAAATGGCATCCACGAAATACTCTGCCTGCTGGAATAATTCATCGATAGAATCGTACAGGCGCATTTTCCACTGCACAAGACCGATACGAACACTTCGCCGAACACGAAAAGCTTCACGGTGATTGGCTACGTAATATACGTTATCCCATTGCAGGAGCGTTGCATATTCCCTACTCTCCGCATCTTCCGGAATGTAGTTTTTCAAAACTTTCTTTACGTGAAAGTCATTACTTAACTGGAATGACAATACAGGATCAAAAATTTCTGACTGTTTTACCTTCTGTATATACTCTTTAGGAGTTAATTCATCAGCATGATTATGAAAATTCGGGATTCTACCACCGAATACAATGGCTTTCAGATTGAGCTTTTCGCAAAGTTCTTTTCGCGCATCATACAAACGACGGCCAAGACGCATTCCACGGAAATCAGGATGAATAAAAACCTCAATCCCATACAACACATTTCCATTCGGATTATGGGTTGAAAATGAATAATTGGCAGTAATCTGTTTGTAGGTATGTTCATCACCAAAATCATCATATTTCACTAAAATTGATAACGCACATCCAACCACCTTATCATCTGCCATTACAATTAGCTGACCATCAGGGAAAATGGAAAGTAATTTCTTGATTGCACGCTCGCTCCATACACTTCCTCCCCAATTAGAATAAGCAGCCTTCATTACTTCTACAAGCTGATCGTAATTCGATTGTTGTAATTTTTGGACTTCTATTTTGTGACCCGACATATCTTTTTATTGTTTATTGAACTCAAGTGTTTTGTGTTTTTCACAGCGAAAGGTAAAAGTACTCAACAATCGGGGAAATGTCTGAGCTTTTCAGTATAATCAGCCAAAAATCAGCACTCAACTACCAGGCAATCTTCATTATTCAAATTTTAATTAACTTCGCTTCTACTGCAGCACCAATGAAAATGCGTATACTTCTTTACGTGATCTTTTTCGCGTTTCCGATCTTCTCTCACTCTCAAAAACAAGGTGAAGCACTCATTGATTCGCTTCTGGCTGAATTGCCAAAAATGAAAGATGATACGAACAAAGTTGTTGTACTTGGAGATATCGCTTTCAATTACCTCTATTTCGATCCGAAAAAATCGTTGAAATACGGAAACGAGTGTCTGAATCTGGCAACAGAACTCAATTGGCCCAAAGGGATTGGAAAAGCGGAAAACACACTCGGGACTTATTACAAATTCGAGTCGAACTACACGGAAGCCCTGAAACATTATTACAAAGCGCTCAATGTTTTTGAGAAGAACAAAATGATGAAGCAAGCTTCGGTAGTTCACATGAATATCGGAACCGTTTATCGCCCACTGGAAGAATATCAAATGGCGCTTGAC
>CBFGMW010000243.1:0-4938 GCA_965649925.1 uncultured Fluviicola sp. | reverse complement strand
CATTTGAAAAGCACTATCTTTGCACCGTCTTTTAGCAAAATATGATTTCAGTAAACAATTTATCCCTTCAATTTGGGAAACGCGTATTATTCGATGAGGTGAATTTAAAATTCGGCCAGGGTAATTGCTACGGTGTAATTGGTGCCAATGGTGCCGGCAAATCCACGTTCTTAAAAATACTTACAGGTGAGCAGGATCCTACTTCCGGTAGAATCGAGCTAGAGCCTGGAAAACGAATGGCTGTTTTAAGCCAGAATCACTTTGAATTCGATGAATTTGAGGTTCTGCAAACGGTTATCATGGGACACAAACGTTTGTTTGAGATCATGAAAGAAAAAGATGCGCTTTATGCAAAAGAAGATTTTTCTGATGCTGATGGAATGCGTGCCTCTGAATTGGAAGGTGAATTTGCCGATTTGGAAGGATGGAATGCTGAAACAGATGCCGCAACACTTTTGTCGAATTTAGGAATTGATGAGAGCAAACATTACATGTTGATGGCCGATGTACCTTCAGAATTCAAAGTACGAATCTTATTGGCTCAGGCGTTGTTCGGTAATCCGGATGTTCTGGTTCTCGATGAGCCTACGAATGACCTGGATTTAAAAACAATTGGCTGGCTGGAAGATTTCTTATTGGATTTTAGAAATACAGTAATCGTTGTATCGCATGACCGTCACTTTTTAGATACTGTTTGTACGCACATTTGTGATATCGATTTCAGTAAGATCAATGTGTTTACAGGAAACTATACTTTCTGGTACCAAAGTTCACAATTAGCGGCTCGTCAACGTGCTGATAAGAACAAAAAAGCAGAAGACAAGAAAAAAGAATTACAGGAATTTATCTCCCGATTCTCTGCAAATGCTTCCAAATCGAAGCAGGCAACCAGTCGTAGAAAATTGATTGATAAATTAGACCTGGAGGAAATCCAGCCATCTTCACGTCGTTACCCCGGAATTACATTCCACCAGGAACGCGATGCTGGAAATCAGCTTTTAACCGTTAGTGGTTTGACCAAAATGCACGAAGGTGATACTTTGTTTAAAGATGTTTCTTTCACTTTGAACAAAGGCGATAAAGTAGCTATCATTTCCAAAAATTCAATTGCTGTTACACAGTTCTTCGAAATTTTGAACGGAAATATGGCGGCCGACAAAGGTGATTTCATTTTCGGAACAACCATTACAACGGCCTACTTGCCAAACGATAACTCGTCTTTCTTCAAAGACAAATTGTCTTTGATTGACTGGTTACGTCAGTATGCTCAAACCGACGAAGAAAGAGAAGAAGTGAGTTTACGCGGATTCCTTGGTCGTATGTTGTTCTCTGGTGAAGAAGCGTTGAAAAGCGCAACTGTTCTTTCCGGAGGTGAAAAAGTGCGTTGTATGCTGTCGCGCATGATGCTTGCAAAAGCAAACTTGCTGATGATGGACGAACCTACAAATCACCTCGATTTGGAGTCGATCACCGCATTGAACAACGGAATGTCGGCCTTTGAAGGAACAATGTTGTTTACCTCTCATGACCACGAGTTGGTTTCAACGGTTGCGAACCGAATTATTGAATTAACACCAAGCGGGTTCATCGACAAAATGATGCCTTACGATGATTATTTGGCAGATGCTAAAATTGCAAGCATGCAGGAAGAAATGTATGCTTAGAAATGTTAAAGGCAGGTATTCTGATGAGTATCTGCCTTTTTTGATTTACTTTCACCTGAATAATTAACCTGAATACGCATACCATGAGGTCATTTATTTTCTCGTTTTTAATCACATTCCTTTTTTTTAAGGTTGGATTCGGTCAAATTTCGACCCCTTATTTCAATTCTTTTGACAGCCCTGGCGATGAAACGGGTTGGACGCATTATGCGATCAATGGCACCGATGATTGGGAAATGGGTACACCTTCCGGTCAATACTTAAACGCTGCGTTTTCGAACCCTGGAGCATGGGTAACAAATCTGGATGGACCTTACCAGGGCTCTTCTTCCAGAGTGCTGGTTACCCCGGCCTTCGATTTCACGAATCTTCCGGCAAACTTTTCTCTGAATTTTTATCAGAAACGACATTCTGCATCAAGTGCAAATTATTATTTAGAGTACTCCATAAATGGCGGGACAACCTGGAGTTTATTGAATCCTGCAACTACACTGAAAAAAAATTGGCAAACTGCTTCCGGCTTCGCGAACGGTACTTCTAACACTTTCTTTAATTCGGCAATCAGCCTGGCTTCACTGCAAGGACAGGCCAATGTGATGTTCCGATTTCGTTTCGTGTCTAATTATGTGAACGGTGACGGTTGGCTGATCGATAATTTTTCTATCAATCAGGAGTATTACAACATATATGGACTTCCGGGAGACACGATTAATTCTTCACCGCAATGCGGTGATTTCACTGTTACAACAACGGTTGGTTTCACTAATGCATACAGTCAGTCGATCAGCAATACGACCAGGTATTATTTTTCGTATGATCCTATTTTAGATGGTGGTGATGTTTTGTTAGGAACCCGAGTTGGAAATATTTCCAATTCTGTTAGTTGGGACAAAACATTTACGATGATACCGAACTTAAACGCGGGTAATTATTATATTATTTATCAGCATGATGCATTGAATGTATTGGCTGAAGCGAATGAAGCCGATAATGTGGGGTATGCTCTCATGCATTTGGATTCGGTGTATGAATTACCGTTTACTGATGATTTTGAGGTTGATAATGACTCCTGGCAAGCTTATTCAACTTCCTCCGGAACAGAGTTGTATTGGGAATCTGGTTCAGGTGTTTCACACCATCTGGAAGGTTCGCATTCTGGAGTTAAAGCCTGGAATACCAGTAAATCGGTTTATTCCGCCGTGTATAACTGTGGAAGTAATTGTAATAATCAATACCTGGAAACACCTTATTTCAATCTGATATCGGGTTCCGGAGAGATATACATGAATTTTTGGTATAAGTATAGCGGGTATAATATTATGGAGTATAGTTCTGACTGCGGTGAGACATGGCAGCAATTAACTTCATTGTATAATTCCACTGAAGATGACTGGCATTATGTGCATATGTTCTTGGGGGGGGCTATTTTAAGCGACGCAACCAAATTCCGATTTAAGTTTCAGGATTCGGACAATAATCCAGAAGGAATTAGCATAGATGATTTTTACATTGGTCCTGAGCTTCCAGATCATTCTATTGAGTTTGATAAACAAAATCATTTTACAACGTCTGGTTCGTCTGTGGATGAATTGAAGTTTAATTTTACCAACAGTGGACTGAACTGTGGTGAATCAGAAGCACAATTTTATTGGTCAAACGATACCATTTTGGATGGTTCGGATATCTTGGTAAATACGCTTGAACTCGCTCCGTTAGGGGTTACATTTTCTGAATGGATGACTATTCAGTATACAAAACCGACAAACGTTCCCGGAACTTATTACATCATTTATCAGTTAGATGCGATGAACGAAATAACTGAAATGCGTGAATATAATAATCAAGGCTATTTTACAATTTATCAGCACAATAACCTGGGAATTCCTTACAGTAATACGTTCGAATCCAATACAGACGGATGGAGGCACAATGCAACATTAGGAACGGATTCCTGGGATTGGGTAGTACCAGACGGCGAAATTTTGGACGCAGCTTTTTCCGGAACGAAAGCTTGGGTAACACATTCGCCGGATATTTATCTTGATTCATTCAGTCGAATGCATTTGTACACTCCGGTATTCAATTTCACCAATACCAATCATCCCGTGATGTTTTTCGATATGAAGTTAGACGGGGACGGGGGATGTAATTGTTTTGATGCGAATATGAATATGAGTTATTCTAGCGATGGTGGTGCTACCTGGCAAATTCTGGATGTAACAAATCAATCGTATAACCGCTGGTATTATCCGATGGTTGAAAACGGCTGGGGAGCTGATGAAGATTATTATCTGCCCAATACCTCTTCACTCATGTTTGGCCTCGTTGAAAGAACTTTTGCAACTTATTGGCAATACAATAGTAAAGATGTTGACAGAAATACACGATATGTAATTGATATAAGTTCTTTGGCTGGTTTACCTCAGGTACAATTCAGGTATAATTTGGTAACATATCATAATGAGAATGTTGATCCTATTAATGATAACCCACGAGAAGGCGCGCTTATTGATAATTTTATCATAGAAGAAGCCTTTACAGATTTAACCGTCAATTACAAAAAGGCTATCATGAATAGTTCCGAAGTAGACTCACTTAAATTTTTCATGAACATCAAAAACCAGGGAATTGTGATCAACGATCCCACAACGGTAAATTACTATTTGTCTGCTGATACAATACTGACTGCCGGAGACTATTTATTAGGGAATGCTGCTATCAAACCAACTCAACCGGATAAATCCGATTATATCAATAAATTTTTCTTCAGACCTGAAAATGCGACTGATTTCAAATACCTGATTTATGAAATTGACCCGGACCAACTAATAGCAGAATCCAATGAAACTAACAACATTGGATTCTGGCATCTTGCTTTTGATAGCATTCATGAATATCCATATTTCAATGATTTTAATGATTCGATTATTGACGGATGGTATCAGTACTCTAAGGGACCTTATTCGGATACAATAAGTGATTTGCGAGTCAGACACATGCTTGCACCGTCTGAGTACCTTTATCATTCTTATAAGAGATCCGGTGAGTGGTTTACAGACCGAAGCACATTTGGAAATACCTACACAGCACCAAAATTTCACCTTCAAACACCGGCATTTAGCTTTGAAAATGTAGACAGCGTGAAACTTTCTTTTGATTTGTTTTGTGCCGGGGGCACTATACCTCAGGGCACAAGTGGAGGTCAAATGCAATTTTCCACAGATGGAGGAACCAATTTCACTGTATTGACAAGTCAATATGGAGCAAATTACAA
>CBFGMW010000242.1:0-4942 GCA_965649925.1 uncultured Fluviicola sp. | reverse complement strand
GATTATTTCAGCGATGAACCTGGGATTAATCGATGAATTCCAGTTGTGTGTTCACCCCGTAATTGCCGGGAAAGGTTTGCCGTTGTTTAAAGACACACAGTATTCGACTGGTTTGAGATTGATCGGAACGAAGACTTTTGGCTGCGGGGCGGTCGTGCTTTATTATGAGCCGCGGAGTTCTTAGTGGGATGATCCTCAATTATTTTCCGGCAGAAGATCGTGGAGGAACACCCGTCATAACAGAAACGCAGATGTTTCTTTACCCGTTATTGAAGCACAATAGAGTAACATCGCTAGCGATGACTTATAAACACTTCTGTGTACCGAATAACCATTTTGCTTAAGCGTCTCCGCCGCGGCGGACGGTTCCTCTGCGGGAAATTAAATAAACACGGCAGAAGAGAAAGATTGAAGATTTTTTTTTGCAATTTGGTAATCGTTTAATACTCACTACAAGCTTATGCTCTACCCCATTCTCACATATTCCCGCAATCTCGGCGACTTTCCTTATGATCTCGCTGAACTTCATGAACAAGGTTTAAAAGCTATCCGATTGATCTACAAAGGAAAAACGGAAGAAGAGTTCAATGAACGGATTCTAGAAATTCAACAGAAGATTACAGAAAACGGATTGGACATTGACATACTTGTTGATCTGCCCGGAAAGAAACCCATTGTTAGTGGTTTGGGCAAAGGATTGGATGTAGAATCGGGAGAGATCTACCATTTAGTGAACTCAGGCCGTGCTTCGGCACACCACATTCCAACGCTCAGCTTTTTCGACCACGAGAATTTTCCGGATTTGTGCCCGGGAGATGTGATCAGTATTGCCGACGACGAATTGAACCTGCTCATCCAGGAAGTTCTGGAAACTGCGGTTTCGTGCGTAGCTCTGAACTCGTATCACCTGACCTCTTTCCGGTCAATGGGATTGAAAAATAAAGCATTCGACATAACGGCTAATTCGGAAGTTGACCTTCAGTTCGTGAAAAACATAAAAGACGTTCAAAGCAATGTCAAACTGGTGGTTTCATTTGTTCGGAAAGCAGCAGAAATTCTCACAGTAAAAGCTTTACAGCCCGAAATAGAAGTTATTCCGAAGATAGAAACAATCATTCATAAAAACGACTTACAGGAAATCCTGGATTGTTCGGATACTATTATGCTCGGCCGCGGAGATTTATCGCTGGTCTGCAAACCCAACGAATTGTTTCGCTTCCAACAGCTTCTGATCGATCTTTGTAGCACTCAGAACAAGAAGCTAATTATAGGAACCGGTTTGCTTACAAGCCTGAGCGACAAACAATCGCCCGCTATTTCTGAAATTACGGATTACGGCTATCTCCGCCATCAGGGAATAGAAGCGTTTCTGATTTCCGGTTCAAACGCGTTGAAATATCCTTTTGAAACACTGAAATTTATGCGGGAATTTGATTCCTGAGTTTCAATTCGTAAATTGTACTCAATTATCACCGCATGAATAGAATCGATCCCACCATACGAGCCATTTTCCTGGTTTTATTAATCGCCGTATCAGTAAGCCAAAAAGCTTATGCACAAACAGTTCCGATACAGAATTATTCTGTTGATGCCAACGGCCAGGTTCGTTTGGAAATCAATTCAACAACCAATAAATACTATATCCTCCAGGCAAAGCACCATCCTGATTCAGCCTTTACACTTACATCTTCCATCACATTAGGTGCTGCCGGAACCACTGTACTGACAGAGTCCTTGAAAGCTTATCCGCCAGAACATTACCAGGTGTTGGAATATGACACCGGTATTCCTTCAGATTATGACAATGACGGATTAAACGACATGGCTGAACTGAACGCAATGCCGCTGCAGGCTCCCATAAATGCTGCAGTATCTGTTCCGGCAGAACATGGATTACTTTGCTTAAATAATCTTGCTGCGTTTCATGCGGTTTCAACAAATGAGAACAACACTCCGTGGATTGAATACCTCGACGGAATGGAATTTACCAAGTTCATCATTCTCGATTTTGATACCGACCAACCAAAAATCTACTTCATTAACAGCAATGTATATGATCTGCATGCTCATTTCGCTACATATCTCGGAGTGAATCATTTGGCACCATCCGTAAAAAAAGGACAGCTGATCTATCATCCGAACGTACTTGCTGATAACGGAACATTGGGGACATATACATTCAATTTCAGCAACAATGAAGCAATGGATTTTTCAATTGTACAGCGCACCCAGGAATTACTTGCTGCCAACATGCTCTTTCTGACAAATAATTTATCCTACTTCATTACCGAGAACAACGAAACAGATTATGCAGACAATAGTGATCTATATGAGAATTCACGTGTGCCCGTTGTGTTCGAAAGCAATGTTTATGCAGGAATAGATTATTGGGGATTACACCAGGCCGAAGGTTTCGGTTTGCTGCGCCTGATGTCGCCAGGAGAAGTTCCCGGAGCAAAAGACATTGTTTTGTACGAAGCACTTCCGAATTCCCTTCCACGCGTTGGAGGAATTATTTCTTCTGTGGTACAGACACCGCTTTCTCATGTTAACCTGAGAGCCATTCACGACAACGTCCCGAATGCATATATCCGTGATCCGCTGGATATTGATACGATTGCAAATCTGTTGAATCACTACATCTATTTTAAAACAAATCAAAGCGATTACGAAATCCGCGAAGCTACACTTGAAGAAGTGAACGCCTGGTTTGAAAATATCCGTCCAACTGAAGAACAGATTCCTCCACTCGATCTTTCTTATGATTCCATACTTCCCTTATCTGAAATTAATTTCGACCGGTATACCGCTTTCGGAGCAAAAGTGGCAAATGTAGCTGTCATGCGCACTTTCGGTTTTCCCGAGGGAACAATTCCTGATGGTTTCGGAATCCCGTTCTATTTCTACCAGGAGTTCATGGAATACAATCACTTTTTTGATGAAATTGAGCTGATGGTCCAGGATCCGCTTTTCATTGCCGACAGGGACGTTCGCGATTTACGCCTGGGAGAACTCCGGGAAGCTATCGAAGATGCGGCAATGCCTCAATGGATGTTGGACCAACTTGCAGACATGCAGAATTCGTTTCCTGGTGGAACTTCGATAAGATGTCGTTCCAGTACGAACAATGAAGACTTGCCGGGTTTTAGCGGTGCGGGATTATATGATTCAAAAACGCATCATCCGGACGAAGGGCACATTACAAAAACCATTAAGCAGGTGTATGCGAGCCTCTGGAATTTACGGGCTTTTGAAGAGCGTGATTTTTACCGTGTGAATCATTTCTACGCTTCAATGGGAGTTTTGTGCCACCCGAATTTCGATGATGAAAAAGTAAATGGCGTTGGAGTAAGCGCAGATCCGATTTACAATACCGACAGCACATTCTACCTGAACTCACAGCTGGGCGAAGAGTTAATCACCAATCCGGAAAGCACTTACCCGGAAGAATTGCTGGTGAAACGCTATCCGAATGGAGAGGACGATTATTCAGTCATCCAGTATTCCAGCCTGATCGATGAAGATACTTTACTAATGAATGGAGAGCAGCTGGATTTATTACGTCAGTATTTATCGGTAATTCACGATCAATTCGCGATTTTATATCACGCAGAGAACAATTCGACTTTTGCCATGGATATTGAGTTCAAAATCGACAGTACGAACCGGTTAGTTATCAAGCAGGCACGCCCATGGGTTTCGTATGAGCCAACTGTTGTTGTTCCGGTGGTTTACGACAATTGTGATTTTGTTCTTTTCCCCAATCCCGCGGGCAGTCAAATAAACGTAGGCTGTGAACATTGCGGCATTGTCACTATTCGCATTACGGATATGAACGGCAAAGTAGTTATGGAGAAAGCTGTAAGCCAAACAACAGATTCATCTATTCCGGTTTCAATTGAGCATTTATCGAACGGAATCTATTTCATCAGTGGTTTTATTGATGGCTCTGTCTGTAAATCTATGAAGTTTATGAAACATTAAATTATCCATGATCAAAAACCTCTTCATCCTGTTTCTTTCCATTCCGGTTCTTGCTTTTTCTCAAAAGAAAGAACCTTCTAAAAACGAATGGAATACTACATTCACGAATTCAGGCGATACGGATCCCGATTCTATTCAGCTGGTTATTATTAGTCCGGTTACAGATTTCCAGATTCAGTATAAAAACGGCGACACTTTGCTTTGGCAGATGGTTTCCAACAATTCCGGTACCATAGATCTTGCGCGCAGAGAAGTTGATTCATTGATTATTTCTTCCAACAAATATCCAACAACGCGCTTTGCGTTTGATAATTATCCGCTAAAAGTCCTTGAAATAAGTTACCAGGCAAAAAGCGGGCTAGACAAATTTAATTCAGATGAAAGCAGTACGCTGACGGAGGATTTCAGGAATGATCCTACCGGGTGTGCGGGTTTGAGAGAGAAGCACGTCGCTTTTGCGGAAAGAGACATTCTGTTTGATAATCAATCTATTGTTGGGCTCACGAAAGATGAACTGACTACGCTGCTTGGAGAACCCAATGAAATTGATGGAAAAGCAAAACGAATGAAGCGCTATAAAACCAGCGGATATCAATGCTTTAGGTATTTCATCTCAATTTGCGGTGAACAGCAAACCGGTTATTCAATTGGCATAAACATTAAAGACAACCGGGTTGAAAGTACCATTATGCGCATGCATTGCGGTTAAAAATCGAACTGTATGCAAGCAGGAAGTTCTCCCGCAGACGAGCACAGATGTTGAAGAGCTTCAAAGTTATAGTACACAGAAGTGAAATCTGTCAAAGACAGATTTATGAAACACATTTAGGTTCTGCGTTCTTCTGCGTTCCTCTGCGGGAAAGTTATTAAAGATGTTAGCGGGAAATTCACAAAAAAAGGTCCCGGAACGAATCCCGAAACCTTCTCTGCGCAAAAAAGACTGACTACTTATCGGTCT
>CBFGMW010000241.1:0-4949 GCA_965649925.1 uncultured Fluviicola sp. | reverse complement strand
ACACATTACGGTAAATTACATGATGTCGAAAGACTCTGTGAAATCGCGCCTTGAAACGGGAATGAGTTTTACTGAATTCAGCTACCAATTAGTTCAGGGATATGATTTTTACCATTTAAATAAGCACTTCAATTGTATTGTGCAAATGGGCGGTTCCGACCAGTGGGGAAATATTGTTACCGGAACAGAATTGATCCGTCGTAAATCCGGTGGAGAAGCTTACGCTGTAACGACTCCACTGATCAAAAAAGCAGACGGAACAAAATTCGGGAAAACAGAAGGCGGAAGCGTTTGGTTAGATCCTGAGAAAACGTCGCCATACGCTTTTTACCAATTCTGGTTAAACGCTGCAGATTCAGACTCTTCAAACTACATTCGCATTTTTACTTTAAAATCGAAGGAAGAAATTGAAGCGATTGAAGCAGAGCATAACGAAGCTCCGCATTTACGTATCATCCAAAAAGCAATCGCAGAAGAAATTACGGTTCGCGTTCATGGTGAAAAAGCACTGGAAATGGCTATTGCAGCTTCAAACATTCTCTTCGGGAAATCGACTTCTGAGGATTTGAAGAAATTGTCGAACGAAACATTCCTGAGTATTTTTGAAGGAGTTCCAATGGCCACGATAACGCGCGATGAAATTAATTCAGGGGTGAGCATTGTGGAGCTATTAGGTTCCCGAACAAATTTCCTCGCTTCAAACGGTGAGGCAAAACGCGAATTGAAAGCAAACGCTATTTCTTTGAATAAGGATAAAGTTTCTGAGGGCGCAACAGTTGACGCAAGTCATTTGATCAACGACAAATTCATCTTACTCGGAAAAGGGAAAAAGAACAATTACATAGTAATCGTAGAATAATTCAAGATTAGGTCGGGGTGTCCTCCACGGCGGATTCACCCCGACCTAATTTTAGTTTTTAGAATGCTAATCGTTTGGTGAAATAGATGTCGAGCTTTTTGGCACCAGATTCCATCTCGTCTATCATTTTAAAGGTTCGCTCTTTATCTTTTTCCAGAACCTCCTCTGAATATTCAATATTCTTTACTTTCAATTTTTTTTCTTCTTCCAGATCGTCTTTCAGATCTTCATAAAGCGCTGAATAAATGCGTTCCTGCTTGATCAAAACGGCGCAATCGCTTTTATACTGGTAGTTGTCCTGAATAATAGCTTGAATCAACGAATAGTTCGCTGACACAACATAATCGTTTATTTTTTCCGGTTTGAACGAACTGTTTTTCGCACTGTATTTCTTCAGTCGTGTCATTCCATTTTTAATCAGACGATCAAAATTCTTGTATTCCTTCAAAATTTCATCCGGATAGTATAATTCCAGTATGCTGAACTTGTAAAAGTTATTCAGGTAATCAAAATCCTGCGCCAGGATCGTATCATAATGAACGATAGTGTCATCAAAAAAAGCAGTGGATGCGTTGAGAATATATTGATTGTAATAACTATTCGTCAGTGCATCTTCAATGACTTCGTGCCGCTCCTGAAATAACTCGTCGCTATGCATCAGCCTGTTCCAGCTTGATCTCAAAGAATCTATTTTTAACTGAACAGCAAATAAACTGTCAGTCCAGGTTAAGAAGCTTTCGGGCACGCTCGTTTCATCAAAGGCCACATTTTGCTCAATAGTTCTGTTCTCAGCAGTTAATTTCGTTTCCTTATCTCTCAGGTATTCCAGATCTTTCTTTACTTTTTCGTCAGCATCTTTCAATACATCAATGCTTTTCTCCTGTGCTGAAATCACCTTGACAATTAAGGAATTGGCTTGTTTGTCGGTTGTTTTATATTGTTTTGAGAACGTATTCATTAAACTTTTACTGGTCTTAAACGCATCTTTGGTTACGCTTCTGGCTGGCTTTATATAGGTCAGAATGCTGTCGTTCATGATCTGAAGCCGGAACATTTGTGTATTCAAATCTGCTTTGGAAACCACATCAACCTGCTCTCTGAAATCTTCATTAAGATGTAAGCCAATGAAGTTATAGTAATGAACGATTTTGGTCAAATAACTCACATCATTGAACAAAAACCCTTCATCTGCGCGCTCCAGCCATTGTTTATTCAACGACAGCGCGGTATATTCGTTTGCAAAAACTGCGTAATCAAGCGGTTTCCCTTTTTTCCGTTCGAGGATTGTATCCCAGGATTTTGTTTTCATGGTAAAATCCGCCATTCCTATGGGGTATTCTCTCAATTGCAAATCAGGAATAGATGCCAAATGGGTTTGAACAAAAGTATCTGAACTCATCATGAAATACGTGAGGCTCGGATTACGAACAAAGCCAACAGATGATTCATATTTACCGGATAAGTTTTCTTTCTTTTTAAGTTCCTTTAAATCGCGGGTAGCATAGCGTTTAGTGAGACGTTCTTTTTTCTTTTCTTTCGATGTTTCGTCCAACTTTTCCTTACGCTTTTTAAGCATTTTATCAATTTTCACCAAATCCGACTTGTATTTGGAAATTCGCCCGATATAACCGGCGTCCCAGGTCGGATCACATTGATACCACTTGTTATCTGCTTTAAAGATTACCCATTCGTGATCACAGCCAACCAATGTCAGGATAGAGTCGCTCAAAAAATCACTGGTGTAACCCTCTATAGTTGCTGCCTGAATTCCTTCATTTTTCAAAAGCTCTACAAGCAATGCCGAATATCCCTGACAAACAGTTTTCTTCTCTTTGAGCACGTCTTTTGCAGACATATATTCAAGTTGTTTCCCATTTTCAACTACAGCATAATCATAGGAAATATTATGCGTGATCCATTGATAAAGCTGTGCTGCTTTGGAGCTGTCTGAAACCGCATTTTTAACCAAATATCGGCTTAATTCCTTCGAGTCTTTTTGAATCTCTTTCGGAACCTGATAGAATTCAAGTTTTTCCTGGGAAAATGTATGATTTGATAATGCCAGAAGGATGGCAAAAAAGATAGGTAGTTTCATGTACTTTGATAATTCGGGTGCAAAACTACCAAATTAATAGTCATAACAAGCGTTTTCAGGCTTTTTTCAGGAACAAGTTTTCCGGGTAAATAATATCGGTTAAAAACAATCCTTCTGCGGGTACAGATAATTTAGCTTCACTCCTGTCTTTCGCATCAAGAATTGTTCTGACTTCTTCCGGGGCCAAAACGCCGTAGCCTACATCTAAAAGCGTTCCAACGGTGGCACGGACCATGTTTCTTAAAAATCTGTCGGCAGTAATTTCAAAATACCAATTTTTATCTTTTTGAACCCATTTTGCTTCAATGACAGTACAGATATTCGTTTTAACATCAGTGTGTAATTTCGACAACGAAGTGAAATCCTGCTTTCCGAGTAAGTGCTTTGCCGCCACATTCATTTTGTCGAAGTCAATTTCCCTTGTCAATAGCAAACTGTCTAATGCAAACGCATTTTTTTCCCGGTGAACAAAATAACGATAGGTTCTGGAGAGTGCCGAAAAACGTGCGTGAAAATCTGCAGAAACTTCCTGAACGCTGAATATGGCAATGTCGGAGGGAAGCATTTTATTCAGTTTATACTTCAGCTCAGAACAAACAAACTCTTTTTCAGAATCGAAGTGAAGAACATAATAGGAAGCATGAACCCCCGTATCTGTTCTTCCACAGCCTACCACAGAAGTAGAAAACCCACCCATTAACTGAGTGAGTCTTCTTTCAATTTCCTGTTGAACCGAGGAAGCATTCGGTTGAATTTGCCAACCATGATAATTCGTTCCTCTGTATGCCAATTCGATTGCGTAACGCATGCGGCAAAGGTATCAATAATAAAGTTTTCGATAATTATTTCCAGGTTCTTGTTGTGGTCTCTTTGTCGATATCCATTATCAGGTTCAACTTCAATGGCGATTTGAACGTTCCTTCTTTTTCAGCATAAGCGTCGTTCGTGTACTCATTTAAGATTGTGTTTTCCTGCCATTCTCCCTCGTAATAAGATTCTGTCATTACCAATAAGGTCTGAGTGTCTTTTGGAACTTTAATGGTGTATGTACCACCTTTGGATCCCAAAGAGGATTCTGACATTCCAAGCTGTTGGCCATCTGCATAAACAACAATTCGGCTTTTATGATCATAACCATCAATAACATTCAGGAATTTCCAGTTCACAGTTAAGTTTACACTTCCGGATGAAGAGCTTGCAGCAGGTTTAGCAGTCTTCACCCCTTTGAGCAGTTTCGCAGCTTTTTTACCCCAAACAATTGCAGGAGGAGCATAAGCTTCACCATTCAAATCCCAGACTATTCCTACATTATCAGATTTTGAAAATGATTTGGTAAAAGTGTAAATACAGTCAATAGAATAATTATTCTCAACCGTATGCTCTTCCCAGGTGCCTTCGTAATAAGCGAGCCAAACCATTTTTATCTCGTGGCTTCCGGAAGAAACATCGAAAGAACAACTTGACACTTCCGATTCACGAAATGAACCACTGGTTGCTGTCAATTCGTTATCTACGTATACCTGGACCTTATTGTTGTGGTCGTATCCTTCTTCCACATTTATAAATTTCCATTTGAGCTGAATGGTATTTTGAGAAAAAAGCTGAAGCGAACCTATTATCAGGAAGCACAGAAGAATAA
Source organism: uncultured Fluviicola sp. (assembly GCA_965649925.1). Taxonomy (GTDB): domain Bacteria; phylum Bacteroidota; class Bacteroidia; order Flavobacteriales_D; family Crocinitomicaceae; genus Fluviicola. The sequence continues at coordinate 356 of CBFGMW010000241.1, read as the reverse complement.
TTGATTTCATAAGTAAAATTTACAATCCGGAATTGAAAGTACCCTTTTCATTCCTTTCTCAATTCATTAAAAATAAAAATCTTACCGGAAAATCTAAAAATACCGCAATTGCGTAACTACGAAAAAAAATCTTTAACCGTTTACAACCTTTGGGAAAATTACGCATCTTGCATGAGATAATTGACATAACAAATATCTTTCAAAATGGGAATTAAAAGCTTATTATTGCAATTAAATAACTAAAAAATAATTGTCAATCCAGCACATTGTTACCATGGTGAATAATTTTTATACTACTTTTAGCCCTATGAAAAAAGCAATTGTATCCGGTATTTATCTATTCGCGTTGTCCTCTT
>CBFGMW010000240.1:0-4957 GCA_965649925.1 uncultured Fluviicola sp. | reverse complement strand
TCATTTCGAAGAACATTTAGGTCCGCTCTTTTTGCAGTTAAGCGACAAATACGGTCCGAACAAAAAAGCGGCGTTGTTTGATTACCTGGAACGTCTCCCGCGCGATTTGGACATCACACTTGAAGTTCGTCACCCGGACTGGTATCAGTCACCTCATCGCGAAGTGCTTTTTGAAAAACTCTACGAGCTCGGGATCGGAAGTGTGATTACGGATGTTTCCGGCCGGCGCGATTGTGCCCACATGGAAGTAACTTCGCCCGTCACACTGATTCGTTTTGTAGGAAACGGACTTCACCCGACAGATTATAAACGCATCGATGAATGGGTAGAACGTATTGCGCTTTGGATGAAAAAAGGATTGAAAGCTATCCATTTTTATGTCCATCAACCGGGAGAATTGTACACACCGGAATTGACAGAATATTTGGTTGAACAGTTAAACAGCAAACTTGGATTGGCATTGGCAGGCCCGAAATTTGCAGCGAAAAGCGGGAGTTTGTTTTAATTGCGAATTACGAATGACTAGTGTCAAATTATGAGTTAGTTATTCGTCACCAATTATTCCGTTACCAACTCAACCGGGATAAGATCAAGTGCATCAATAAGAGTTCCGTCGGGCCAGTTGCCCATATTCAGAATGTCGTTTACATGATCTTTAAACGTCTCCGGCTGTAAATCGTTTCGCATCATGCGGAGTAAAATAGCCGATGTTTCCCAATACATTCCCCAATCCCACACATCCGTTTCACTAACCGCATCAACACTTTTTGCCATGGCATGAGCTTCAGGCACAATATCCAGGTAAGAACACGGAACCAGGTGATCTGATCTCAAAACCGGTTTGTCGTGTTTATCATCCTTTAGTTCGAAATAAAACTTCTGAGCTGCATTCAGCGAATCAGTATGGGTTAATACTTTCTTTACAAACAGATCGCCCGTAACGATATCCGATTTTCCGGAGAAACAAACCAGGAGCAGCTGTTCCGGCAGATGGTTGTAATCATCTTCTTCCGCAATACGCAAGTAAGATGAACCCGGTTGTGCCAAAAGTGCGGCATACGGTTTCGGAATAGTATTCTCTTCTGTATGATTCAGTAAAGCCATAATCATGCTTCCTCCCAGCGAATGTCCAACATACACAGCTTTAGAAAGATCCGCTTTCGGGTAATCCGGTTTTTTCAGTTCATTGATCGCATCGTGAATTTCGCTCACGGCTTGTTCATAAAAGTATTTCGGGATATCTACTACAGAACTCTGATAACATGGAAAGACAACAATACTTCCCTGCTCTGTCAGATTATTGATCCAGCCGCCATAAACTTCCGGTTGAAAACCGTTGTAACCGTGCAGGAAAATAGTTAACGACTGTATTTGATTTGTATCTGCGGATGCCTTGTAGAAAATGTAAGTTTTGGTAGTTCCGTTTTCTATAACCTTACAATTCGGGAGATTGGAAACATAATCCTGCTGCGCTGCGGCATTCTTTGCAGAAAACAGCAGACATAACACCAGAAATACAAACGCTTTATTCATACCTGAAATTTTGAAGAAGGGAACGACAAAATTCGCACTCTTACTCCTTTCCACTGTGCAACTTTCCTCTTTCCTCTAAAGCACATCAATCAGCTTCACATCAAAGATCAGTACGGTGTTTCCCGGAACAGTTCCTGATCCGTTTTCACCATACCCTAATCTCGACGGGATCAGTAAAATGCCTTCACCACCTTCCTGGAAATGAGGAATTCCTTCTGTCCATCCGGAAATAACATTTTGTAAGTTGAATTCAATTCCGGCAGTGCTTTCATCAAATACTTCGCCACTTGTATAGTAGCCTTTGTAACTCACTTTTACATTCGAATACTTGGTACACGATGAACCGGTTCCCTGCGTTGTTTCAACCACATACAATCCTGTACCTGTAGCGGTAGCATTCAAACCGTGATCGGAAATGTATTGTTTGATGGTGTCCTCATCTTTTTCAGATTGAAGCCTGCGGTCTTTTTTACAAGACGAAAAAGCCAGAAAGAGAATCGAAAGGACGAATAAGTATTTCATTTGACAGAATTGCTGATTACGAACGCCAAATTACGAATTAAGAAGAATATAGTAAAGCGATTAGAAAATAAGCGGCTATTAAAAGGGATCATTAAGAAGAAGAGGATCAAAACCTCCCCCTTTGGAGGGGGAGACGACAAATTGCCATTCCTCCCATTTTCAATTCTATCAATACTCCTTCAACCTCTTCCCTTCCAGGTCATAAAACTCGTACCGGTAGTATTCATTCTCTTTCAAAACAGAGACTATTCCGTTACTGATATTGGCAATGCGTAATGTTCCGAAAGTCTTAATGACTTTCCCTGTAGTTAAACTGATCAAAAACTGCTCGTCACCTTTATGTCCCACCGCTATATCATCGGAATAGATATAGAAATGCGAATAATCATCGGCAAGAAGTTCCTTTCCGTTTAGATCAATGAGATTAAGTAATTGATTGTATTTCAAAACCTGGATGAACGGATAAAAAGTATTCTCGTCATAATTTTTCGGAATAAAGTTCGCGTAACGGTATTTATGAAGATCCAGTATTTGCTTTCCATAACGATCAACCAACTCCAATGTACTGTCCTTAAAAAGTGTGGAACGGATTATCTTCCCGTCAAATTCCCAGCTGTCGCGTGTTCCATTATCCACCCCGCTATAAATACAGGGCATCAGTTCCCGACCGGTTGTGTCGATGAACCCGAAACCTTTACCGCCGATAATTATTTTAGCTATTCCGCCTTTGAAGGGTTCCATATTGGTGTACGTTGTTGGCGAGATCATCTTTCCGGTTTTGTCGATTACTTTCCAGACTTCCCCGTTTATTTTCCCGGTACACACTGGTGCTGCTCCATTCTGAAAATCATACACTCTATAGAATTGATAATCAATAACCAGTTTCCCGGTTTTATCAATGAATCCCCAAAGTACATCGTTTCCGCCCGGCTCTCCCGGATCATGCATAACGGCAGCCATTCCATCATTGAAATCGTAACCCCAGCCTTCGGCTAACTGAATAACCTCTTTCCCGTTAATGTCTAAATAAACCAATAAGTCATCTGCCTGTTTCGCAAACACTAACCCATCCGAATACTCCCCCATATGACCGTATAGTTCGGTGGTAATGGTTTTCCCGTTCGAATTGATGATGGAATAATCATTGTGATCAATAGGCGAAACACTGTAACGGTCAGGACCTATTTTTGTCAACCGGGAATAAACACACGGAACAACTTCTCTTCCCGTTTTGTCTACGAGCCCACTGTATCCCTGGATATCATGGACTATTGCAAAACCTTCGTCATTAAACGAATCGACCGAGCTGTATTTCAATCGGGAAAGAGCAGTTCCGGCAGTAGGTGTAAAACAATATAGCTGCTTTGTACCAACAAGTACTGATGATAAATACAGATTCTCAGTAAGTTTCGTGGAACCGTGGACTTTAAATGCAACCTGGTTTCCTTCGAGGTCGATAAGCAGGTATTCGCGCGTGGCCGTGTAAACCAAAACCTGGTTTTCTTTTGCGTAGTTGCTTTCTGCCTCATTCGGGTACTGACCGAATTTCTTGTCGATACGCTTATAATCGAGCCCGCTATGGATATGGACCGGGTAATATTTCTCCGACCATTTCCCGCTTCCCTTTCTAAAACGATAATGAACAGCCTGCAGATCATTGGAATTTGCATATCGGTAACGCTCAACCACGGTAATACGCCGAACACCGTTCTTCACCGGGCTGTAAATGGTATCATAGATCTGTTGGCGGTTCAATTCTTCGCAGCAGCCACAGCCAACAGCACAACAAATATGTCCGTGCGCGCAGTCAGCACGAATAAAGTCTGCCTGTAGAATAGTAATCGTCTGAATCATCGTGCTATCCGATTCGATTCCCTGATTCCGGTTAATAAGCCGAATCGTTGACGTGTCGCCTTCCTGTGAAAAAGAAATTTTCGAAAGGCTTAGGAGACAAATGATGAGTGTTAGATATTTCATAATGTAAAACTATTAATTACTGATTATCAAGAGGATTTATTAAGAGAACGGGGATCAAAACCTCCCCCTTCGGAGGGGGAAAGAGGGGGAGGATGGAACGAATATTTTCCTGGAAATCATTACGAGCTGGAGGGTGTTTGTATCAAAAACTGGATTCGGCGTAAGCGTTAATCCCCCTCCAAAGGGGGAGACGACAAATTGTCATTCTTTCCATTTTAATTATGCTAATACTCCTCCACCTGTTTCCCTTCCAGGTCAAAAAAATCATAGCCGTACTTGTTGTTTCTTACTTTAATAATTCCGTCTTCTATTCCGTTGAATTGATTAGCAACGTATGTGGCAATGATGGCTCCCGTTTTGAGATTAACGATATGTACGTCGGTATTTGTCCAGGCGATGCAAATGGAATCTGACTGTACCGCGAGTTGTTTGTACTTTCCTTCGAACAAAACGGTTCCTTTCAGGTCCAGGATAGATTCGATTCCGTCTTTTTTGTATACCCGGATGTATGGAAAATATTCTGTCTCATTCTCCATTGGAATAATGGAATAATTCGTAATCTCCGGAATACGTGTAAAATTACCGGCGATGTAATTCTTCAGATCGAGTACCTGCTTTCCCTTTTCATCAATGACTTCCAGCGTGCTGTCTTTGTATCGAAAACTCCGGATCATAAGTCCATGGATAAACCAACTGTCTTTTGTTCCAAAACGTTCTCCCGAATAATTCGATGGAAACAACTCATTGCCTTTCGTATCAACAAGTGTCATTCCGCCAACTCCTTCTGCCCTTGCATAGCCGTTTTTGAATTCATCCATTCCGAAGTATTCCTTGTTCGTAATGGAAACTCCTTTTTTGTTGACCAGCTGCCATTTAACCTCATGGGGCGTAATGCGCACTGCAACAGGGGCAACACCCTGGTAAA
>CBFGMW010000239.1:0-4959 GCA_965649925.1 uncultured Fluviicola sp. | reverse complement strand
TTTATTACCGCATTTCCTGTAATTGTGTCAATTGAAACCGAAGAAATGACCGGAATACTTGGTGTCTGCATGTCTTCCAGAAGATCGCCAACAATGTTTGAGTTATAGAAGCATCCGGGAGCATTGTATACTATGCGGTAATTCAAAAATGCCTGACAAATATCAATCGTATCAATGAAATGCGTTGTTTCATAAGGAACGGTTCCAACAGTTGTCCAGGTTCCGGCAGGGTATTCGCGCTGAATATCACAAGTGGTTCCGAAAAGTGGAGTAGCAGGTGAAACAGGGGTATTCCAGTCTAAAACAGCAGTTCCGTTTGCCGGATTCAGAAGTGTCAGGAATACATTCGAAAGTGTGTCACTGAATAATTCTGCATTTCCGTTACAGCCGGAAACTACCCCGACATAAAAATCCAGGTCTTGTCCGGGCGATGGAACCGTGGCGCTTGTTGTTCCGAAAGGATAATTTCCTTCCAGTCCGTTCTGAACGGAGTATAAGTTGTAAGCAACAAATGTCCCGTTAGGATCCGTAACAGCGTCCCAGGTTATAGTAACGTCGCCGTTTGTTGCGGTGGTGATACAGCTGATGTCCGTTGCAGGAATAATTCCCGGATTTACAACCGTAATAGTGATGGTCTTGTAGGTGACTTTCGGGATCTGGCAGTAATTATCCTGAACTTTGAATACAAAAGTGTAATCCCTGGAAAGGGTTGGAAGTCCGTATGACGGGAGAACATGTGCACAGTCTGTTTGCCAGGTGAAATCAGTTGAAACACCTTGTGAACCGCTTATTGCCGGAACCTGGTCCAGGAAAGCACATGGTGGAGTTAAACAGCCTGTGCTGCTGGTAAATGGTGTTCCGAATTCTATTCCGGTAGTTGTAAGGAAATTGCTTTGCGGTGTTCCATCCTGCAAAAGCTCAACGTCGGTTGACTGAAGCGTAAAGTTTACCAAAGCTCCCGCAGTTACAGTTGTATTGAATGCTCCGGCAAACGGTCCGACAATATCGGGAGCTGTGTTTACTCCGGCGCAATTGTTTACGTAAACCTGTATTTCACGTTCCACAACCGAGATCTTTTGACCGTGGCGGTAACTTTCAGCCTGTACCTTGATGACGTAACTTCCAACCATGTTCGAAGTAAAAGTCAGATTACCGTTCAGCGGATCAAGCACTGCCGGAATATTGCCTGCTCCAAAAGAAGCATCGGGAGTTGGGCTGTTTATTGAATATCCTGTTTCAAACGGAACCGGGATAGGGTTCGCCGGTGGATCAAAAGTACCGGTGAAATTATCGTAGGGAGTTCCGAAAACCATGTTGAGCGAATCCAGATCCATATCCACAGGGTGTAAATTGTATTCATAAGGTTCGCCAACGCAGCTGATAAAATAAGGTTCCTGCAGGAATTCGGCAGAATTATCGGTACAGATACCCGGAGAAGTGCTCACACTGGTAAACATTGTTGCCGAAATTGTAAGTCCGTAGCTGATCGGGTTTTGAAGGTTGCTGATATTTCCGTTGCGCGAGAAATTGTCGTAGGTAAAGATCCATCCGGCGGCCGGTGGAACTCCTGGAAGTATAATTGGGTTTGACCGGTAAACGATCTTTTCAACTGCTCCGGTTCCGTTTCCTCCACCTGTTCCTGTTCCGCATGCAAGCGGATTCGGTGAAGAAGGAACTGCAGTACAGGTTGGCGAAATATCTTGTCGGCTAATGAACAAAACGGGAATGTTTCCTACTGAAGGATGGTTCCAGACTTCTATGTTTTCCGAAATGGTATTGATCTCTGCACCGTTGCAGTCACGGTAAAATACTAATTCGAAGACGTAGCCGTTCCCGTTACATTTCCAGGTAATTTGCCCGCCCATTGCATGATCTGCACGGACCTGAAAAGTTCCTAAAACACATAGAAGGATGAATACTGCTCTTAACATCAATGACACTTACTTTCTAATAACGTGAAGAAATGGAATTAGTTGTAACCTGATTGGAAGAAAATTTCAATAAAAACAACGATTAACCTGCCGTTGTAATTACAAAATCATCCCAATTAAGGTGCTTGCGTGCCATCTCACGAATTTCTTCCGCTGTGATGGAATTTATTTTCAGGATAGCCTGATCGTAATAATCCAGCGTCAAATCATGCATATCAACAGAATTATAGAGATCTAACATCGCATAAGGACCATCCGCACTGCGTAAAAGCTGTCCCATCATGTAATTTTTCACTAATGTTAGTTCTTCCTGTGGAAGTATTTCTGTTTTCAAACGTTCAATTTCATTTTTGATTTCGGTTAGCGTTGCATCAACTACTTCGTTGCCAACTTCGGTCATAATGACAAATGATGTTCCGTTCTGATAATCCATTACCCCCGAACCAATACCATAAGTATAGCCTTTGTCTTCGCGGATATTAGTCATTAAACGTGATCCGAAATAACCTCCCAAAATAGTATTAATGAGCCCGAAAGAATGTCGGTCAGGATCGTTTTTTGACACGCTGAAATTCCCGATTCTTATCGCTGTTTGAACGGCATCCTGAACCGGAATATGAATACGTGACGGTGTAGATTGAAAATCACTACCGTATTCAGGCTTTCCAACTTTACACCATTTTCCGAACAGATCAATTAATGCATCAACTTCGTCCTGCTCAGTATTTCCAACTAAAGTCATTCGGATCAGACCATTCAGATAGTACTCTTTCCAAAAGGTTTTGTAACGCGCCGGTCTTGGTTCGGAAAAGTCTTCCAGTTCAGTTTTCCAGGAATATTCTTCCTGATCCTGGAAACTGTGTAAACGAAATGCTTCGCCAACAACGCTTTTTACTTTTTGTTTACTCACTTTAAAGTCCTGGCTTAAAGATGTCAACACATCCTTAATTTCGGAATCTTTGAAAGCAAGATTCTGAATGGCAATGAAAACCTGATTGGCAATTGGCAATAACTGATCTTTCAGGCAGTAGATATTGATAATGGCATATTCTGTTCCCAGGTCAATATCTATGAATCCGCCACGACCGTCAATTTCCTCTTGTATCTCTGTTGAACTCTGATCGTTTGTTCCACTCAAAAGAAGGGCTTTCACAATTTTCGGAATAGAGTTTTTTTCGCGGATTAATCCCGCATCGAAATATAACTCCAGACGCGCTGTATCGTTTGCAACTTCTTTCATCCAAAGCAATTTCACTGATGGTGTAACATCAAAAATGAGTGGCTCCGTAAACGGAATGTGTTCAATTTCCTGAACCTCTGGTTGTGCTTTCATACTCATGCTTCAATTGCTTTTACTCTTAGAACAGAGCAGTTCGTTTTTATCAAAATGGTTTGGGCCAATTCCCTGATTTGCTCCGAAGTGATTTGCTGATAAAGGATGTTTTCTTCATTTACCCCATTGGCATCGCCCAATAATTCATACATACTCAGGTTCATTGCGCGATTAAGCAGGCCCTGTTCCTGGAATTCTTTTGCGGTTCTGATCTTATTCAGAAGCTTTGTTTTTTCTTCTGTGGAAAGCAGTGAGTTATTGAAAGCCTCCAGTTCACTCCAAAGTGCCTTGTCGAATTGCTCGAATGTAACTCCATCGTTCAGGTTTCCGCTAATAACAAGTAATCCTTCGTCGGTAGAGCCTGTAATATAAGCATTGATACTTGAAACCAATTGCTGTTCTTTTTTTAGTTTGGTGTACAGGCGGGCCGATTCGTTTCTTCCCAATGCATCCGAAATGAAATCGGCAACATAGTATTCATACGATTTACGCTCGGGCATTTTGAACGTATAGTAAAAAGTGTTATTCGGAACGGAACGTTCGATTGTTTTTTCTCTGAATTCTGTTTGTTTGGGTTCTGCGGGTAGAATTCGCTCCGGCTTTGGTGCCGAAGGAATGTCTCCGTACCATTTTTCAACCAGGGCTTTTGTCTTCTCAAGACTAATGTTTCCGGCAATACACAAAATCGCATTTCCGGGATGATAATGTTTCTTGAAAAATGCTTTCACATCATCCATAGTCGCATCTTCAATGTGTTTCAAAGATTTCCCGATCGTTGCCCATTTGTACGGGTGAGTAGTATAGGCAAGCGGACGTAATTCCAGCCATACATCACCGTAAGGCTGATTCAGGTAACGCTGTTTAAACTCTTCGATCACCACACTGCGCTGAACTTCCAGGCTTTTATCGCTGAAAGCCAGAGAACGCATCCTGTCGCTTTCCAGCCACAAAGCGGTTTCTATATTCTGAACCGGAAGTGTGTCGTAATAGTTGGTAACATCATTGGAAGTGAAAGCATTACTTTCTCCTCCTGCAATTTGCAGGGGTCCGTCGAAATCAGGGATATTCGCCGATCCGCCAAACATCAGGTGTTCGAACAAATGCGCGAATCCTGTTTTTTCTTCCTGCTCATCGCGTGCACCTACATCGAATAATGTATTTACTACGGCAATGGGAGTAGTTGCATCAAAATGATGAAGAACCCGCAGGCCGTTCGACAAACTAAAACGATCGAAATGAATCATTAAAAAAGGTATTTATCTTGTGTTAACTGAGCAATCTCAGTTTTATATTCTGTAATTATTTCCTGAACCACTTCAGCGGCTGGTTTCATGGTGTGAATCAACCCGGAAATTTGCCCTACTTCCAGTTCACCTTCTGTTAAATCGCCTTCGAACATACCTCTTTTTGCGCGACCTCTTCCAAGAAGTGTATTTAACTCTTCCTGACTTGCACAGCCTTCGTATGCGGCTTCTACTTTTTTGTAGAATTCATTTTTCACCAATCGAACGGGGGTAAGTTCTTTCAATGTTAACATGGTATCGCCCTCATTCAGGCCCATGATAGTTTCTTTGAAATTCTGGTGTGCCGATGATTCCGGGGTTAAGATAAAACGTGAACCGATTTGTACGGCGTCGGCTCCAAGAATCAAAGCTGCAAGCATTCCTTTTCCAGTACCGATTCCTCCGGCAGCAA
>CBFGMW010000238.1:0-4968 GCA_965649925.1 uncultured Fluviicola sp. | reverse complement strand
AAACTCGATATTTCTTCCTACGCTTCGGGAATTTATTTCCTTTCCATCCAGGGAGAAAAGTCGGTTGCAACAACCCGCTTAGTGAAGAACTAAAGCTGTTTGAGCACCACAGAACAATGCTTGCTCGTTATCCGGTAACGGATAACAGGAGAAGGGAATGGGTTTAGGCCGGTTCCCTTTTTCCGGATTATTAAAAAATGAAAATTACCTAAACGGCAACACGACCACCGATCACTATTCACAATTAGGTATAAGAAATGCGGGTTAATTGGTGCCCGCATTTCTGATTTATTCAGATCATAACTATATTCTTTTGAATGAGCATCATGGACTCCACTTCGGAGGGGGAGATATAAACCCGCTTTCAAAGTACAATCTTTGAATCACAGATGAAAATCAAATCAATCAGCAAAATATAGGATATTCCGGTGCCTGACTATCCATAGATACCGGTTAATGCGAAATTCAAAAAAAATTCAATAAATTTCGTTTATGATGAAGTATTTGCTTTCCATAATCCTGATTGCGGCGGCTGAATTGGTTTACGCGCAAACAACCGTTTCCGGGTCTTTTGAACACGGTGGAATCACACGCACTTATTCATTTTACGTTCCGGCATCATACGTTCCGGGAATTGCCGTGCCCATGGTTATCGGGTTGCACGGATTGAGTTCTGACGGCGAAGAATTTGCCCAAAACCGCGATTTCAGACCAATAGCCGATACCGCGAATTTTATTGTTGTGCATCCCGACGGATCTACGATGTTTGGCGTACATTTCTGGAATTATGACAATGTGCTGGGATCTACGGTAGACGATGTCGGTTTTTTAGAAGCATTGATTGACACCATTTCTGCTCAATATACCATTAATCCCTTGCGGATTTATGCTACGGGAATGTCGAACGGAAGTTTTATGTGCTACGCCCTGGCTTGTCAGAGTAACCGTTTTGCTGCAATTGGAACAGTAACCGGATCTATGTCAGTGGATATGTATGAAGAATGTGACCCGGAAAATCCAATCCCGGTGCTTCATATTCATGGTACTGACGACAGCGTAAATGATTATGAAGGAACTTCTACCATGCAGGGAATTGAAGATGTGAACCTGTTTTGGGTCAATGAGAATAATTGCAGTACTATTCCGGTTACAGTGTCTGTACCTGATGTGAACACAACTGACAATGCAAGTGCTGTGAGATATATTTATTCCGGTGGAAATGATGGTCATACAGTTGAATTGTTCAAAATCAACGGTGGTGGACATACCTGGCCCGGCTGGCCTGTTTCCGGATCTTCCGGTAATACCTGTATGGATTTCGATGCTTGTAACGAAATCTGGCGGTTCTTCAATCAATATGAATTAGTTCCTTTTGCCTCAGTAAGTAAAGAACAAACAATCAGCATAACGCTGTGGCCTAATCCTGCTTCCGAGAGTATCAGTATTCAGGTAGAAGAAAATCATCCGGTTACTAACATTACCATTCGTGATGCTTCTGGTCGTATAGTAAAAACTGAAAGCGGTTCCAATATCCCGGAATTCGAAATTGGTCATCTTGATTCAGGCAGCTACATTCTCGAAATTTCCGGTTTCGGTTTCAGCGTATCCAAAACAATGATGATTACAGGTAACTGATTACCTGGTTCTACGGATCAAACGATTGAAAAGCCGGAGTATTCAGTCCTGTTTGAAATTTTCGATAATCTTCCCTTCATGTATCTTATTTACAACCGTTTTTAGTAAATTAGAAACTCGAATTCACTACAAAACACTATTCTATTGAAACGATCTATTCTAAACATCAGCATTCTCGACAGCCTTCTTGAAGGTTTTCAGGTAATTGATCCCAACTGGAAATATTTGTATGTAAATACCACTGTTGCCATTCAGGGACAAAGTACCGCTGAGAGTTTGATAGGTAAGACCATGATGGAGTGTTATCCGGGTATTGAAAATACCTTTATGTTCAGCCAATTGAAGAAATGCATGGAAGAACGTGTTACACTTCAGTTTGAAAATGAATTTATTTATAACGACGGATCGAATAACTGGTTCGAATTGCGTATAGAGCCCATCCCGGAAGGAATCTTTGTTTTGTCTACCAACATAACCAACCGGAAAAAGGCCGAGGAAGAATTACTGCAATTGAAAAACCACCTGGAAAGCAAAGTGCAGGTGCGCACAGCCGAGTTGGAAAAACTGAATAAGGAGAAAGATGTCATCCTGAAAGAAATGCATCACCGGGTAAAGAACAATCTGCAGATTATCTCCAGCCTTATTCGTTTGCAGATGGAGGAAGGTGATGAAACGTTTAATGATGTACTCGATAAAACACAATCTCGCATTGAAACCATAGCCAGCATTCATGAATCGTTATACAAACACAAAGATCTTGCGCTGATCAATGTAGCCGATTACTGGAAAAAACTCTTCAACGACTGTCTGAATTCCCTGGTAAATGAACCTGCAAACTTCAAACTTGATCTGGACCTCGATTACCTGGAGCTCCCGGTAGATAAAATGATTCCGCTCGGATTACTGATCAATGAATTAATTACAAATTCTATTCTTCATGGTTTCAAAGGACGAAACCATGGTTCCATTTATCTTTCGCTTCGTTTGGAAGAAGGGAAATACCACATGACTTATAAAGATGATGGAATTGGAATTCATGAGCAAAACGCAGACGACAAAGAACATCATTTCGGTCATTTCCTGATTGATGGTTTTGCAGAACAGCTCAATGGCTCGATCCGGCAGATCAAGAATGAAACCGGCGTGCACTTTGAGCTGGAATTTGAGTGATTTTAATGGAAATTCAAACCTTCATGTCACAAACCTTTGCTGATAAAGTCATAGCATTCAACAGGAATTTGCATTATTCAGGCAAACTGCCGGAAGGCTTTATGGTCATGAACCCGTATTTGGATAATCCTGAAACCCTGGAGGTAATGCAGCAGTTTTACCATCAGTATTATCACGATACCAACCCAAGGAAATTCTTGATCGGGATTAATCCGAGCAGGCATGGAGCAGGAGTAACCGGAGTTCCGTTTACAGATACCAAGCGTTTGGAAAGTGTTTGCGGAATTCAAATGAAGTCGGCATATACGCATGAGATTTCTTCGGTTTACATTTACGACATGATTGAAGCTTATGGTGGTGCAGCTGCATTTTATCGCGATGTTTATATCAATTCGCCTTTTCCCCTGGCAATTATACGGAGAACAAAAGAGGGCAAATGGATCAACGCAAACTACTACGATGATCCACTGCTTTTCGCTTTTGTGAAAGAATTTATGATTGAATCTCTGAAGAATCACATTAGTTTAGGGTTAGACACTTCGGAAGTTTTTGTCCTTGGCAAGAAAAACGCAACATTTATCCACAAACTGAACCAGGAAGCAAACCTGTTTCGTAAACTAACCGTTCTAGAGCATCCGCGTTTCATTCAGCAATACAAGTCCAAAGACAAGCAGCTGTATATCGATAAATATATCCTGGCTCTGCATAATCAGTATGATGATCACCAGGGTGAATGAATCAGAGTTTCCCCGACAAAATAAATTTGGGCTTCCCAACAAAAAGCACTAACTTTTTTCATGTCAATCATGCCGGATAAAATTTGAGGCAATGGAAAATTCAGAAGTAGTTTTGGTGACAGGTGGATCAGGTTTCCTGGGCGGGCATATTATACTCCAATTATTGGAAAAAGGGTATTCTGTGAGAACTACGCTCCGGTCATTAAAGAAAAAAGGGAAAGTACTTAAAATGCTTCGCGAGAATGGAATTGAGTCTCCGGAGGATAAGATTTTATTTGTAGAAACCGAATTAACAGAAGATACCAATTGGGACGAAGCAATGAAAGATTGCAAATATGTCCTGAGCGTTGCTTCTCCTGTGTTTTTTGAAACCCAGGAAAACGAACAGGAAGCAATTCGTCCTGCGGTTGAAGGAATTCTGCGAATCCTGAAATTTGCGAGAGATGCCGGTGTAAAGCGAGTAGTGATGACTTCCAGTTTCGGAGCACTGGGCTTTAGTCATACCGATAAAAAAACAGAAACCACAGAAGAAGACTGGACCGATCCCGACCTGAAAGGATTATCTGTCTATGAAAAATCAAAATGCCTTGCTGAACAGGCAGCCTGGGAGTTTATTGAGCGGGAAGGAGGAAGCTTGGAGTTTACAGTTATCAATCCGGTGTCCATTTTAGGACCTGGGTTAAGCACTCATACATCCCGCAGTTTCGATTTTCTGAAACGCTTATTGGATGGATCTATGACAGTAGTTCCGGCTATTCCGTTAAATATTGTTGATGCACGCGATGTGTCCGACATACATATCCGCGCAATGGAAAGTCCCGAAGCGAATGGCGAACGGTTTATTGCCTGCGCAGACGGGGAGATTTCAATGCATGAAATAGCAGTCTTCCTCAAAGCAGAACATCCCGAAGCTACTGCAAAGGTTTCTACCAAAAAGATCCCGAATTGGATTCTTTACCTGGCGTCACCATTTAATGACCGGGCAAAAAGCGCCGTTATGTACTTAAATGTGAATCGCAGGGTAAGTAATGAGAAAGCCAGAACCGTATTAAACTGGAAACCGCTGGCTACGCAGGAAGAAGCCATTTTGGCTTCGTTGAATAGTATTTTGAAGTACAAGCTTGTATAAGATATGCACATGCAATGTGTTTCAAATTTCACCACAATAGCCACATAGAGAATTCGACTAGAGTTGTTGGTAGAGATGCATAGTCAGAAGAGGAAAGAAAATAGAATAAACCACATTTTAGGAACAGATAGTAGCATAGTTATACTGAGTACGAATGTCAGACTGAGTGGCTTTCGAGGAACGAGAAAGGTGTATCGAAGTTGACATGAGTGCTACATAGTTTGATTGACTTATAATTTTCGTAACCATTTCTCCGCGCACCTTACGTTCACCACCCGTATATGATTTACGCAGTTT